>JAADIN010000214.1 GCA_013151315.1 Planctomycetota bacterium
CGTCAGCGGCTGAAGAAAGAGTTCACCCAGGCCTCTACCGACGACGAAAAGGGCAAGTCGACCTGTCGACAATTTCTGGTCCTGGTTTCGGTTATCGAATCGATGAAATCAATCGCCTGGCACTGCATGACGAGTAAGGGTTGCAATGTCCAGGAAGGCCGTGGGGCCGATGAGAAGCTTCCCACGGTTTCTTGACCTGATTCTCAATGCAATAACGGAAGTGGTATGACTCCCTCGAACGAAAAGTATCGGTTAATGACGGTTGGTGTTTTCACCGCTTGTATGGTTCTCGTTGCAACCGTCTGTTGGCCAAGTTTTGCGATCGGGAGTGAGACAATCCGGGCCGGCATCATCGGATGTGACACTTCGCATTCGTTGGCTTTTACCAAGATACTCAATTCCCCCGATGCAGGCGATTCGTTTGCCAATGTGAGGGTGGTGGCAGTCTTTCCGGGTGGAAGCAAAGACATCGCTTCCAGTCGCGACCGAGTTGGCAAGTTCGCAGAGGAGCTCCGGGGCATGGGAATTGCCGTTGTCGACTCGATCGATTTGTTGCTCGAACAAGTGGATGTCGTGCTATTAGAAAGTTGCGATGGTCGAAAACATCTCGAACAGGTTCGCCCCGTTATGGCGGCCGGCAAAAGGGTTTTTGTTGATAAACCCTTTGCTGGATCTCTCGCTGATGCAGTTGAAATAATAAATCTTTCGAAGAAGTACAATACGCCATTTTTTTCCAGTTCAGCCATGCGATTTAAAACAGGCGTTTTTGATGCCCGCGGCAGCGCAGAGTTTGGCCAGATCACTGGATGCGCGGCACATAGCCCGTGCCCATTGGAACCGACTCACCCCGACCTCTACTGGTACGGGGTGCATGGCGTTGAAACGTTGTTCACGATTATGGGTGCAGGGTGCGAGAGCGTTTCGCGTACGCAGACGGAAGGCACCGAATTGGTCGTGGGCGTATGGAAAGATGGTCGCATCGGGTCGTTCCGCGGTCAGCGATCGGGGAAACGAGATTATGGCGCGCTGGTCTTTGGCACCAAGTCGAATAAGTACCTCAGCGGCTTCGGCGGCTATGAGCCTCTCGTCGGCCAGATAGCCCAATTCTTTAAGACGGGCATTCCGCCAGTCACTGCCGAAGAAACACTTGATATTTTTGCCTTCATGGAAGCGGCCGACGAAAGCAAACGCCAAGGCGGCGTGTCGGTCACCCTCGAGAGCGTACTGACCAAAGCGAGAGCAGAAGTGGCTGCCCGAAAATGAAATCTACCCCTCCCCATGGTTTCTTACGCTGGTTCCGAACCCTCGGCCCAGCCATCATTGTCGCGTCGGTCGTGCTCGGCCCGGGCAGCATCCTTACCGCAAGCAAAGTCGGCTGCCAGTACGGCTACTCCATGCTCTGGGTGCTACTTGCAGCAGCCGTTTTGATGATAGGCATGACGGCACTAGCGGCAAGACTCGGCGTAGGAACGGAGAAGACGCTTTGCAGTGAACTCTCAGACCGAATCGGCAGACCCTTTGCCGCGCTCGTGGGCATCGTCTTGTTTTTGGTCGTTGCCAGCTTTCAGTCGAGCAACAACATGGCCGTGGTGACTTCGATCGAATCGGTTCTTGCCTCCGACACAGCCGCCGAGGTGCAAGGCCCCAGCAAAACGACACTCATTACCTTGCTGGTTATCTTCAACGGCTTGATCATCGCAACCTTGTTCGGTCTGAAAAACCTTTACAAGCCGCTAGAACTGCTGATGAAGTTGTTGCTAGGGTTCATGATTGTCGGTTTCGGCGCAAACCTTTTTCTGGCGGGCCCGTCGTTGAGAGAAATTTTCTCCGGCCTGTTGCCGCGTATTTCGGCGGACTTGGCCGGCGGATTTTGGCCAATGCGCAACGCGACAGGGCAAGTCGTCGATCCGCTATGGGCGATTCAAGGTTTGGTGGCCACCACATTTTCCGTAGCAGGGGCTTTTTACCAGAGCTATTTGGTGCGTGAAAAAGGTTGGACAACCACTCAACTAAAACAAGGCATGGTCGACTCGATCGTGGGAATCTCGGTTCTCGGGGGTTGCAGCTCGATGATTATGATTACCTCGGCCGCTATGCTGCATGGCAAAATTTCACCCGACGAGCTGAGAAGTGCCGCCGACGTGGCAGGCCAACTGGAACCGCTCTTTGGACCCGCGGCGACCACCCTTTTCTCATGCGGCATCTTTGCGGCTTGTTTTAGCCCGTTTTTAATCAATGCGATGATCGGCGGATTATTACTGTCGGATGGGCTTGGCCTAGGCAGTTCGATGGACGCGCCTTGGCCGAAGCGGCTGACCGTGGTAGCGATGCTTTTTGGTATGTCGGTGGCTATTTGGGCAACGATTGTTGGCGAAAACCCGGTGGGCGTGATTATTTTTGCCCAGGCGCTGACGGTTCTAGGGGTCCCGCTGTTGGCGTTGTCGCTACTGTATCTGGCAACGCGCCGCGACGTGCGCGACCGGGTGCCATTTCCCGCGTGGATGATTAGTTTGTGCAGCATAGGATGCGTTGTGACCATTGCCCTGGCCGCGCGCACGGCGTGGAAAATTTGGCTGCAAGTGAGTGGCTAGTACTTTTTTGATTTGGAGAAAAATCATGTCTTCCAAGATAAATCGCAGAGACTTTCTTGACCGTTCGGGGAAAGCTAGCCTCGGTTTGGCTGGTGGAATCACCTTGTTAAGCAGCGCTCAATCGGTGCGTGCTGCAGCGCCGGCTAACGAAAAAATCCGCCTGGGCCTCATCGGTTGCGGAGGACGTGGTATGCAACTGTCCGAAGGGTTTGCTGAGCGAGACGATTGCACCTTTGCCGCGATTGCCGATGTGAGCGAGGCCCTTTTGGACAATCGGGCGGCCGCAATTGCTGAAAGGCAAAATGGACAAGCGCCTGCAACGTATGGGGATTTCCGAAAACTTCTCGACGACAAGTCGATTGACGCAGTGGTGATCGCCACGCCCGATCATTGGCACGCATTGGCAACCGTCTGGGCCTGCCAAGCAGGCAAAGACGTCTACGTCGAAAAGCCGCCGACCCACGATTGTTGGGAAGGGCAAAAGATGATCGAGGCGGCCCGCAAATACGATCGCGTGGTCCAGTGCGGATTTCAAAACCGTAGTGCGCCGTATAATATCGAGGCGAAGAAATACATCGAGGCGGGCAAGCTGGGCGATATTCACTATTGCAGGATTTACAATCAGAAGCCGGCTTGGGGAAATTGTCCTGTCGTGCCCGACGGCACCGCACCCGACGGATTGAATTGGGACATGTGGAATGGCCCCGCGCCCGAGCATGCTTACAATTCCAGTATGCACAAATGTTGGCATCACCAATGGTGCTACTCGGGCGGCGACATGGTCAACGATGCGAGCCATCAAATTGACTTGGCTCGCTGGCTGCTTGGCGTAAAATATCCCAAAACGGTTTATTCCACCGGAGGACGGTTTGCCGAGCAGTCGGCTGCACAAACTCCCGATACGCAGGTCGCTCTTTTCGACTATGACAAACTAACGGTCAGCTTCGAATTGACGCTCTTCGCGCCCTATATTCTCAAAACCGACCCGGGCGTTCGCGACAACGACATGTTTCCCTATTGGATGCAGAACTCGACGCGCATCGAGATTTATGGAACAAAAGGAATGATGGTCGTGGGTCGCCATGGCGGGGGTTGGCAAGTGTTCGTTCGGCCCAAAAGTCGTCAACCGGTCGTGAAGGATCAGATGTACGGCCGATTTCCTGATCCCGAGCACAAAGAGAATTTCTTGGATTGCATTCGGACTCGCGAGCTGCCTAATTCGGACATTGAAGAAGCGCACGTGAGCGCTCTGATGATCCACTACGCCAATATCAGCTACCGGCTCGGAGGGCAAAAATTGGCCATCGATTCCGGCACCGAGAAAATTCGCGACAATGCCGAAGCGATGGGTCTGTTCAAGAGATCGTACCGCACGCCTTGGGTCTTGCCCGAACAGGTGTAAACTTAACATAAGGTTAAGACTTCAGCCGAAAGCAGTAAACTAGCCACAGATAAACACGGATTAACCCAGATAAAGAAGTTTTTTTTCAGTGAATTCCAGGGTAGCCGTGGCTCCTCAACAATCAGGAATTGACGAAAAACTTCGAATCTTTCCAAAAAAATCCGTGTTCATCTGTGTCCATCCGTGGCTAAAGAAACTTTTTTGTGTTTTTTGTGGCTATTTCTACTTCACTTGGCTGAAGTCTTACAACATAAGATTGAAGAAAACACGAACTAAACTGGTCGAGGTAAACGACAATGCGAGCAATTCTCTATGGTCTAAGTGCGCTGTTTCTTGGGGTGGCACCGATATTTTTCGGACAAATCTGCCATGCGCAGCTCACTGCGGGCACTGCCAAAATCGACATCACTGACCGCAGTGCCGGCCCGGTGAACGATCCGCTCTATGCAAAGGCGTTGGTCATCAGCGATGGCGAGAAGACCGTAGTGATCGTCTCCGTCGACGCGGTTGCTATCGGCGAAATCGGACACCTCAAGAACGACTATCTGCCGAATGTGAGGTCTCAGATCCAAAAAGAGCTTGGCATCCCTCCTACCAACATCATGATCAACGCCAGCCATTGCCATGGGGTAGTTTGCTCGGATCCTGACAAGCGAACTATTGAAGCAATAAAGCAAGCAGCCGCAAATAGAGTTCCTGTGAAAGTTGGCGTCGGCGAGGGTTATGAAGATCGGATCAGCGAGAACCGCCGCATTCATCTCAAAAATGGCCGAGTGGCTGATAGCCGCCACGCGTATTCGCTGCCGCCGGACGAAGAGATCGTCAATGTGGGCCCGATCGATCCTGAAATCGGCGTACTGCGTGTTGATCGGCTGGACGGCACTCCCTTGGCTATTCTCTTTAACTTTGCTTGCCATCCCATTCAAGGGGTTCCCAGCATGGGCAACACGGCCGATCTGTCTGGACTTGCCGCCACAGCGATCGAGGAAACTCTCGGTAACGACTGCCTCGCACTATTTGTGCAAGGCTGCGGCGGAGACATCAACCCGGTGCTCTACAAGGACGTTGAGAACCCACACGACGCCCAAACCCTTGGCAACCAACTTGCCCTCAGCACGCTCAAGGCAATCAAAGCTATTAGCACTATTGCCGAAGCTCCACTGCAAGTTCACAACGAAACACTCAAGTTGCCGCGTGCCAATTTTTCGCAGCGCATCGTGAGGATGAAAACCGAACGCGAGCGGCTCCTCAGCTCTTTGCACGGCACGAGCCTCAATCTGAAAACGTTCTTGCCGTTGGTCGTCAAATACAATGTATCGGGCCAGTTTCCCTCGTACTATTCCCATCGCTACCTACACGAGAATCAGCTTGGCCGAAAAGACCTCCAAAAACACGACGCACTCAATCGAAGGAATCTGGCCAGCTATATCCAGAACATTCATACCATGGAACAGCTAACTCGAGTGCAAACCAACCTGCGACTGCTCCATCTCCATCAGACCGATTTCGTCGATGCGGGCGAAAGAGACCTTGAGGTCGAACTGATTGGACTGCGGATTGGTGATTTTCGCATGGTGACATTTCCAGGCGAACTCACGGTGCAGATCGGACTCAACATCAAAGAGGCTTCGCCGCACGAACACACTTTTGTTGCCGGTTACACCAACGGCTACATCTACTACGCGCCGACGACCGAGCAATTGCAAAATCCGGGCAACGCCCAGGAAGATTGCGACACATTGCTCGCCCCCGAGTGGCAGCCAATCTTTGAACAAAAGGCCGCCGAAATTCTTATGGGCCTTTGATGCCATGGATAAGGACCCCGATTCTCGACTCCTCGCCAGAATCTGGGTGAATTTTGGTTCGGGTAAGGTTCCGAGGTTGTGAGACAAGGCGGTCACTGGCTTCGTAGGTGCGGAAGCCGTAGGGTTTTCTGGTCGTCAGTTTTTTACGTCTCCACCGAA
>JAADIN010000194.1 GCA_013151315.1 Planctomycetota bacterium
CCGGCTCCGAGGCGTCGCGTTTTCGACGTCGGGACTCCGCGATTTCAACTTTTCCTGTTTCGGCCGACCAAGTGGCGAGCGCTGCGAGCGTACCTGCCAAGTAACCATCATGACAAGCATGACGCTGAATTTTGCCGCTCGAAGTTTTCGGAATGCTCCCTGATTTGAGCAACACGATCGCCGAGACGGCGAGCTCGTTTTCGATCGCTACTTTTTTGCGTATCGCGTCGATGATTTCTTGGTAGTTGAGACCTCGCAGGCGAACGGTCTCCTGCACGACCACGAGTTTTTCATCGCCTTCTTCGCCCACAATAACCGCAGCCCCGCCATCGTTTTTCACATGCTCGTGAGCCGCCTGGACAGCTTGCTCGATGTCTTGTGGGTAATGATTGACGCCACGAAGAATGATCAGATCCTTGAGTCGCCCCGTGACAAACAGCTCGCCATCGCGCTGAAAGCCCAAGTCACCGGTGCGCAGGAAGGGCCCGCGACCATCACTGAGCCTTGCCTGGAAAATTTCCTTGGTCAGATCGTCGCGTTGCCAATAGCCTCGAGCGACGCTCGGCCCCGAGACCCAAATTTCGCCCACATTCGCCAAAGGGCTCGAAAGTTTCGGGATCGGCAATCTGAATCTGCTGGTCGAGAAGATTGCCGCCGCTGCCGACCAATTCTCGGGATCCCTTCGATCCGGATTCGGCTTCGATAACTTCGTGATTTTCGAGTCCCTCGACCTCGAAGGAGCGAACCACGGGTGGCGATTGCTTAAAACCACCAGTCACGATAAGCGTCGCTTCCGCCAGGCCGTAACAAGGATAAAACGCCTCACGCCGAAAACCGCATTCGGCAAACGCTTCGCTAAAACGATCGATCGTCGCCGCCCGCACGGGCTCCGCACCGTTGAAAGCGAGCGACCAGCGGCTCAAATCAAGAACCGCCTTCTGCTCGGCAGTGACCTTCTCGACGCACAGATCGTAGGCAAAGTTGGGCCCGCCACTGATCGTCGCCCCGCTCTGAGACATCAATTGCAGCCAACGGGCGGGTCTCTGAAGGAAGTGAGTCGGCGAAAGGAGCGTATTCGATTTGCCCATGTAGAGCGGCTGCAGAATGCCTCCGATCAACCCCATATCGTGGTAGAGAGGCAACCAAAAGCAGCCGCTACCCGAACGCGTATGTTCAAACGCGTAGGAGATCATTGCCGAGTTGTGCATCAGATTGGCATGCGAAAGCATCACCCCTTTGGGGGTACCCGTCGAGCCCGAGGTATATTGGAAGAACGCCAGCGTTTCGCCATGCACGTCGGGACGACGCCAACTGTCGGCCAAGCCCTCGTCGCACTGGTCGGTCGCGCGCCAACGGATTTGCTGCAGTGCTGGCGTTTCGCCGATCATCGTCTGCACACGTTGCAAGACGTCAAAGGTCGTCAGCGCGATCTTTGCTTGGGCATCGTTGGCGATCGCATCAATCCGAGCCATGTTGCGATTGCGGCGCGGTGGATAAGCCGGCACCGCAGTAACTCCCGCATACAGACAACCAAAAAAGGCCGCCACAAAGTCCAAGCCCGAGGGATAGAGTAGCAAGGCTCGCTCGCCCTCAAGGTCCATCGCCTGAAGCGAAGCCGCGATCGCGCGCGCTTTTCGATCGACATCGGCATAGGTCCACTCGACGGCTTTTTTCTCGCCATCAAGGAGAAAACGAAAGCCCATGTCGTTGCCCTGATGCAGCGCGCGATGCTGCAAGAGCTCGATCAAGTTGGACGGGCCAAAGAATGAACCAGGAAGATGGTCGAGATGCACGCGTGAATACCAGGGGAAATGACGAATGACGGAACGACGAAAATCCGCAGGCGGTAGGGTGGCTACCGGATGGAACTACGCTATTGAAGGCGGGAGGCTATCGGAAACGACGGCTCGGCACAGGGACACGAGCCAACGCCGGCTCCCAGCACGGGTTCTTGTACCTAAGCAATGACCATCGGTAGATCAGAGGGGAAAACCAAAGAAGAATGGGGCGTGGCAGCGAAAATTGCATGCCCCCATTGTAAGTCGCCCAAATCATCGACGCACCCCCTGCAAAGGGAAATCTTGGAGAGAATAACGCACCATACATTACTCGACTCTGCAACCCAACCTACCACTAGATAGGGGGATATTCAACTCGGTAGGGCACCAAAATGACCGGAATTTGCAACGCTAAATGTTGTGGTGCCAGCATGTTGCGCAAATGCGACATCCCTTCAGCAGGCCGCATAGACTACGCACTTGCTAGCCTCGCCCTAGGCGACAGACCTTGCCACGCAGATACTCGATAAGCCCAGGTCAGCCCATTGTAGCACGCTTCTCCGAGTCGTGTACTTTACGACACGACTCGGAGAGGCGTGCTACTCTGCAGAAAGTAGCCGGATCGCAAGACTCGCAAATCCCAATTAGAATTCCAAAAGAAACCCACAATGTACTTGCTGTTCTCCGCGTGAGTGGGAATAATGAAAGGGTGTCACTGGCATTTCTTTCACCCCCTAACTAGTAGGAGAGCAACCTTGCTCACTGAAAGCGAAGTCTCGCGTAGTTGGAACCGACTGTTCAAATCAACTGACCTCACGACGGATACCTTCGACAATGCAGAGAACTTGCTAGACGAGTTGCGGCCCGAAAGTCCGCTGCGACATCGACTGGGCAGTGAACTAGAAGAGCTGAGAGAGCTTCACGCCTCGCGCATCGAAGCCTAGTATTCTGGGTGAGCCGCACGGCGCTAGCCGCGGGTGCCACTGAGGTGACTCAAACCCTACGAAACCCGACGCTAGCGCGTTGCGGCTCACGGGAGATAACTGTCGAGTACGACCGCATGGTCTTGTGCGACCGCTTCGACTCTGTCCGCTGCGGCGGGAAGTAGGCACGTTTCGCCTTTCTCGAACGGGGTGCCGCTGATCTTGACGGCCCCTTCCACGACAACAAGTAAATGAAACCGCTGGTCGCCGCCAAGGGTTTGCGCGCCTTCGAGAGTGCATCGATCGAGCACAAACTTGTCGCAAGCAACCAATCGCTCGCGGCCAGCAGTTCCCGTTCCGACAGGCTTCTGCAACGCGACCGGGCCACGAGAAAAATCGATCGTCGCCAGCGATTGCTCGAGGTGCAGTTCGCGAGGATTTCCCTCGGAGTCCACTCGGTTCCAGTCGAACAACCGAAACGTCGTATCGCTCGCCTGCTGGATTTCGGCAATCACGAGCCCCGCACCAAGCGCATGCACCGTGCCTGCCTCGATGAAAACGCAGTCGCCCACCTCGGGTTGAAATTCGTGGAGGCATTTTTCGCACGTGCCATTTTTCAGCGAACGGCGCAGGTCGTCGCGTGTGACGCCCGACTTCAGCCCGGCGTAGATTTTGCTCCCCGGTTCGGCTGCCAGCACCACCCAGGCCTCGGTTTTTCCTAGATCGGGTGGAGTGAGCCGAGCCCCCTGCTCGTCGTTGGGATGGACTTGGACCGACAGGGTCCGATTGCAATCCAAAAATTTTAGTAGGAGCGGAAACTGCTGCTGCCCGGCATGTTTGCCAAAAAGCTCCCTATTATGGTCGACCACCAATTGCCGAAGCGCGCGGCCCGCGAGTGCTCCGTCGAGTACCACGCTTTGGTCTTCGCCATGGTCAACCGCTTCCCAACTCTCGGCGTAGTCGTCCCCCTCGCCAAGCGATTTGCCCAGCATCGTTTCCAACCGCCGGCCACCCCACAGGTAGCGGCGAAAAATCGGCTGGAGTTTCAGGGGGTAATTGCAGATGCTAGACATTCAATTAGACTACAACCTAGAGCCTCCAGCCTAAAGCCTAATTCTATGCCCGACCCCCGCCATGATGTCCCTCGCCACGATGAACAGTTGCTCGAAAAGACAAAAATGTCTTTCTCCGAGCATCTCGAAGAGCTCCGTCGGGCGCTGTTCAAGTCGATTGCCGCCCTGCTGGTGGGCGCACTTTTTGGGCTGATGATCGGCGGCTCCGTCGTCGACCATATCCAGACCCCGCTACGCGAAGCTCTCGAAAAGTTCTACCGAGGTCAGGCGTCAGATGAAAATCTGGAGCGACTCAAAGAAGTTGAGAAAGAAGGGCTCCCCGTCCCAAGTGATCTCGAAGCCACGGCCAAGGCCCAAGCCGACGAGGGCTTGGTTCCAAAAGTCTTTTTAATCGATCCCAACGAGTGGGCACGTGCGTTAGGGCAGGAAGTGCCGAATACAATTCCCTCCTCGCGCGACGATCTTATCCGTCTACGCGTCTACCAGCCACTTGAGGACGACCCACGGCTCAACCTGATTAGCCTCGCCGGCCACGAGCCGTTTATGGTTTATCTCAAAGCATCGCTCGTCGTGGGCGTGATCCTCGCGAGTCCTCTAATTTTCTTTTTCATCTGGGACTTCGTCGCGGCGGGCCTCTACGGCAATGAACGAAAATACGTTTACGTCTTCCTTCCGATCAGCTTGGGGCTCTTTTTCTCGGGGGCGGCGCTCGCGTTTTTTGTGGTGTTCGAGTACGTGCTCGATTTTCTGTTTTGGTTCAACGAAGCCATGGGCATCAATCCCACGCCGCGAATCAGCGAATGGATGAGCTTTGTGCTAATGCTGCCCCTGGGATTTGGCATCAGCTTTCAGTTGCCGCTCGTGATGCTGTTCCTCGAACGCATTGGCATATTTACGGTGGATGTCTACCTGAGCAAATGGCGCATCGCGATTTTGGTCATCTCGATCATCTCAATGTTCTTGACCCCGTCAGACCCCGGCAGCATGCTCTTGATGGGGGTCCCGCTGGTGGCGCTTTACTTCGTCGGCATCGCGATGTGCCGTTACATGCCACGCGGGAAGAACCGATTTACGAGGGACGCCGAGATGACGTAGCTGCCTGTTGAAAAAGGAACACGGGTGGTGCCCGGCGATGTTTAATTGTCGCTTGCCTTGCGCAACTGGTGCCAACGGCGGAGCGTGGCGATCAACAATCCGTGAACGTCGCGCAGCTTGGCCTGGCGGAGCCAACATTGGATGCCTGTCGGTAGTTTGCGGTGGTCACAAAAATCGGTGGCCTGCTCTCCATGAAGACGGTAGAGCGAACGAGCCACCTCGGCGTCAAGCAAAGCACGATCGGAAGAATGGTTCGGCACGAGAAGCCTCCCCTGGACAAGAGAAAACGGGGCCAAGAGTCCGACGGACTCCCCGTCAGTATCAGGCTTACGACGGCCCTCGCATTCGGTTCGTCCGCCGGGCGCCAAACCCCGTAAGGGCAACGCCGTAGCGGACTTTCCCTCTGAAAAAACCGGCGTATCGTAGAACTAGCCGATATGAGAAAAGCCAGACTCCCCCTCAACACA
>JAADIN010000071.1 GCA_013151315.1 Planctomycetota bacterium
CCCATGACATAAAATGCGGTGGCAAGCCCATCGGCCTCGGCGGCAGTCGGAGCGATCACGGTTGACGTAAAAACCCCTTCGGCAGGCCAGCCGGTACGCGGGTCAAGAATATGGCTGTACAATTTTCCTTCGTGCTCAAAAAACTGCGTCGCTCCGCCTGCAGTGCCTAGCGCTCGATCCCGCAAATAAAACTCTGCCAATCGGCGTTTCGGTTTCAAGGGATCGCGAAGCCCCAAAGTCCAAGCTTGCTTCGGATCGGCCTGATTGCATCCGCGCGCCAGCACGCTGCTGCTTCCGCCGTGCCAGAGATAGTCGGTCACGCCACGCTCGTCTAAGAAGGCAGCCACCCGATCCAACGCATAGCCTTTGCCGAGCGAATTGAGATTGATCTCGAGACCCGGCTTGCCGAAACGGATCGACAGTTCGGCGGCGTCGAGTTTTACGTCGTCGAATCCTACCCAGCGCATTGCCTCGGCGATCTCTTCTTCACTGGGAAGTCGACCTTCGCGACGAAGAAAACCCCAGGCCCGGGAGAGCGGACTGCTCGTGATATCAAAAGCGCCGCCCGTTTCTCGATGCAACTTGCCGGCAAGTTCTAGCAATGAAAACAAATGGGGTTCGACTGAGACGGGACTGTTGGCCGCACCGTGGTTGATGTCGATCACCTCGCTCTGGTCGCGGTAGACCGTCATCTGCTCTTCGAGCGTTTCCACCAGGTCGAAGGCGGCCATGATCTCTTCGGTGACTTCGCCTTGAGAAGCATGATATTGCACCGCGAATTCGCAAGCCATCGCCCGTCGGCTGGCGTGGAGATGCAGCGAGGAGGCCAAGGGAGTCGCCAATTCCATGCGCGCCGTTGCCGCCTCGATCAAGTCTTGCGCCTTGCCGGCCAACGCCCTCGCAGCAGCACGACCTTGAAGGAAGTCTCGCCGGGAATGTTTTTCAGGCTTGGTCATTTTCGCATTGTAGACTCAGTAGTCTTCAGTTCAAAGTGAGCCGCAACGCGCTAGCGTCGGGTAGCCTGCCCGAAAGGGTAGCCTGCCCGAAAACCCGAGGCTAGCGCCTTGCGGCTCACTTTGACTGTCGGCTTTCAGTCCGAATTTGGAACCACTGAAACTCTGCGAGTCGTCTCGTGCAGACGTGAGGTTTTGCCAATAGGGCAATCTTGCTACGATCTGCGGTTATGAGCGAACTTATCATTAGCGTTTCAGGTTTGCGCGGCATCGTTGGGGACACACTCACTCCGGAAGTCGCGATCCGCTATGGGGCAGCCTACGCCGCCACTTTGCCGGCAGGCCCTGTGGTGGTGACTCGCGACGGCCGCCACACGGGCCCCATGGTGGCCCGGGCAGTACAATCGGCGCTGATGGCCTCGGGGCATACGTGTCTCGATGCGGGAATTGCCGCGACGCCGACCACCGGGGTGCTCGTTCGGCATCATGGAGCCGTGGGGGGCGTCCAAATATCTGCCAGCCACAATCCGGCAGAATACAACGGACTCAAACTTTTTGACCACACCGGACGTGTGATCCCCGCCGCCCCGGGGCAGCAAGTTTTGGATCGTTACCAGAACGATCCACCCGAGTGGGCTCCCTTCGACAAGTTGGGCGATTTTCACGCGATCGAAGATACCACGATCGCCCATTTGGCCATGGTCGCAAGCATTTGCGATGTCGAGCGCATCCGACGCCGCCGTTTTCGCGTCTTGCTCGATGCGAACAACGGCTCGGGAAGCGTGCTCGGCGTTCCCCTGCTGGAAGAATTGGGATGCGAGGTCACCTTGCTTGGTGGCGAACCAGACGGTCAATTCGGCCACCCTCCCGAGCCAACCCGCGAAAATCTGAGCGTGGTATTGCCCCTGCTAAAAGAGTTGCAAGCAGACCTCGGTTTTTGCCAAGACCCCGACGCCGATCGTTTGGCGGTGCTCGACGAGCAAGGCAACTATCTTGGCGAGGAGTACACGCTCGCCATGTGCGTCGATCAGGTACTGCGTCACACGCCTGGCCCGGTGGTGACCAATTGTTCGACCAGCCGGATGACGCAAGACTTGGCTGAAAAATATGGAGTGCCGTTCTTTCGCTCGAAGGTAGGCGAAGCCAATGTGGTCGATCTCATGTTGGCCGAGAAGGCCATCATTGGGGGCGAAGGCAACGGCGGAGCGATTGATCCACGCGTCGGATACGTGCGCGATAGTTTTGTTGGCATGGCGATTCTGCTCGATGCCATGGCGGCGCGCGAGCAGCCGATCAGCGCCTTAGCAGGAGAGTTGCCCCGGTACGCAATTCACAAATCGAAGATTGAAGTTCCCGCGGAGAGGGTCGCCGGCGCGCTCGACGCATTGGAAAGCCATTTTTCTGATGCCACCAGCGATCGGCTTGATGGCCTCAGGCTCGACTGGCCCAACAAGTGGCTACTCGTCCGGGCGAGCAATACCGAGCCGATTGTACGTGTGGTGGCTGAGGCGCCGAGGGAAGACGAGGCGAAGCAACTGTGCGATGTTTCCGCAGAGGTCATTGCAGGAGTGTAGGCACTTCTCGTCACCAACGAAAAAACGGTTCCTTGCCAAATCGACAAGGAACCGTTGAGTTCGTTTTTCTCAGGGCAAGTTGCCCTAACTCGTTATTGCTAAGCTTGCTCAGCCAGCGCAACCGCAGCTAGGCTCGCAGCAGCTGTCGCCTGCACAACCGCAGGAGGGCTCGCAGCAGCTGTTGCTGCAGCACTTCTTAGCAGCACGACGAGCGCGAATTCGATCGCACAGGCTCGGCTTCTTGCAGCAAGACGATGCACAGCAGTCGCTGGCGCATCCGCAGGAAGGCTCGCAGCTATTGCCACAGCAACCGCTGTCGGCGCAACCACAGCTTGGCTCGCAGCTGTTACCACAGCAACCGTTGCCGGCAGCACAACCACAGGAAGGCTCGCAGCAGTTGTCAGCACATCCACAGCTCGGCTCGCAGCAGCAAGCTTTGCGGGCAGCGCGACGGGCACGCAGCTTGGCCAACAGGCCGCATCGGGGCTTTTTGCAGCAAGAAGACTCGCAGCAGCTGTCTGCACATCCACAGCTAGGCTCGCAGCAGTTGTCTGCACAACCACAGCTGGGCTCGCAACAGTCATTCGCACATCCACAGCTCGGCTCACTACAGCCGTGCCCAAGCATGCCAAAAAACGCATTGGCGCTCGAGGCACTGCTCAGTGCGATGGCGACGCTCAAACCGATCGTCGACAGAAGAAGGTGATTTTTCATCGGGAGGACTCCTTTTGAGGTGGGAAACTTTGGCCGCTCTTGGGGTGTCTGAGTCGCGCCTCGCCCGCACTTTCAATTGCAGTTCTGTGCCGGTGCGATTTCTTAACGCTTCTCCCAGACGCGAGCAACCAACTCTACGTTTGTTATCAAACCGTATCGTCGCCTCTTTCTCCGCGGCTTGACGAGATTCGTCAATTTGTCACCCCCATAGAGAGTAGGCAGTCCGGAAGTCTTGTTCGTATCGATTGCGCCGGCACTTGTAGGCTTTACTGCCTGTAGATCGCCCCACCGAGACGGTGGGACGATGTCCTTCCACCGGGACGATATGGCTTCCCTACTCGTCGGCGATGAGAAGTTTCTCGATCGTGTCGCCTTGCTTGATGGCGTTTACCACTTCTTGGCCGTCGTCCAGTACGCGACCGAATACCGAGTGCTTGTCGTCGAGATGAGCCTGGGGGCCGTGCGTGATGAAGAACTGCGAGCCGTTGGTGTTGGGTCCGGCGTTGGCCATCGAGAGAGTCCCGGGGGCATCGTGTCTCAGTTCCGGGTGAAATTCATCTTCAAACGTGTAGCCAGGGCCGCCGGTGCCCGTGCCCTGCGGGCAACCGCCTTGGACCATGAAATTGTCGATCACACGGTGAAAAGCCAATCCATCATAAAACCCCTCGCCGGCCAGCTTTTCGAAATTAGCAACCGTTTTGGGTGTTTTGTCAGCGAAAAGTTCAATACGAATCTCGCCCTTGTTGGTAGTAAAGGTGGCGACTTTCATAGGGAGGGAGCTTTCTTGAATGCGGAACTCGGATTGCGGAATATGCTCGTTCAAGATGGCAGTTCCAGGCTATTTCTGCAAGCCCCGCGGTCTCCAGCTCAGGCGAATTGCAAAGTCAGATAAACCGCCAAGGACGCCAAGAGCGCCAAGGAACGAGCTGCAAGAAAATAGCTGTTTTTAAGCAAATTATTTCTTTTTTCCTTGGCGATCTTGGCGCACTTGGCGGTTCAAGAAATAGACTTTGCAATCCTCCTGGTCTCCAGATTAAGTCCGCAGCGTGTGACTCATTCCTACCGCGACCGGAAGAAAAATCATGATCGGCAACCATGCGGCCAGCGTGGGTCGCAGTAGATTGAGGCCCCCCAGCGACTGGCAAGCCAGGGTTACCAGAGAGAACGAGATCGCCACCAGCAAGCACATGCCGATCGAAAGAAACACGTTGCGATTGCGACGCGAAAACATGAGCGGCAATCCGAGCATCAGCAACGTGACATCGACCACCGGCTGCATGAGTCGGGTATGCACCGCCACACGCACGTCGGCACCCAGGTCGGTGCTCGGGTTGCTCAATTCGGTAATCAATTCGCCCGTCGATGCGTAATTGCGCCACGCCGAACCACTGGCAAGCATCTGAAATGGCAGTTGCGAGACGACAAACACTTGCCCCGGTTCCAACCAGGGTGCGTCGCGTGCAGTCACAAGGACGGCACGATCCTCGAGCTTGAGCGAAGCCCGTTGATCGATCTTGGGCGGCGAGGTAACGGCATCTAACAAATAGCCTGCCGGATGCTCCGCGGTGGCGGGTTGATAATAGCCGTCGCTCGCAACCAATTGCTTTCCATAGCGGGCGAGCGATGCAGGGAGGACGAACGTGGGCTTGAGAATCCGCTGTTCGCTGGCCACCGTTTTTTCGCCGCCAATGAGAATATCGGTTTGCCCGTCGAACCGTGCTTCCATATCGCGAGTCTCGCTGCCTGCAAGATCCTTAGTATCGCGCATCAATTCGTTGCGAATGCGTGGAATCAGCAACTCGCGATTGGCGACCCCCAGTAGGCTGACGACGATCGCCGCGGCGAGCAACGGCTTGATGACACGGAATTTGGTAATGCCGGCCGCCAACATCGCGGTCAGCTCCTGATGTCGTTGCAGCCAAGTTGCGGTAAACAGTGCCGCAATCATCGCCAAGATACCACTGGTGCGATCGAAAAAACTGAGTGATCGATAGGCGTAAAACTCACCGATAACGCCGAGAAGATTACCGCTCTCCTTGGCATGCCGCGAAAAATGATCGAGGTTCTGAAAGGCATCGATCACCACGTACAGCCCCATCATGCTAAGAAAGCAGATGAGAAATACTTGGACGAACTGCCGCAGCAAATAGCGATCAAGGATTTTCATGAGTCGGCGCAGTGAGAGCGTAGGCGGAGCGGGAGAATAGCGAAGAGGGGCTGCTAGCGTCAAGAGAAGAGTAGGGAAACCCAGGCAAACTGCAAAGTCATAAAAACCGCCAAGGACGCCAAGATCGCCAAGGAAAGAAAAGAGATATGAAAAATCGAGAATCTGGCTGTTTCGGCACCTATTCTCTTCTGTTCCTTGGCGCTCTTTGCGAACTTGGCGGTTCAAAAAAGTGACTTTGCAATTCTCCTGTGGGGAAACCGCGAAAGCCGAACTATTGCCTCTTGCGTGGCTCTTCCTCTTGAGCCCGTTTCTGCAGCGCCTCGTCGAGCATCTTTTGGCGTCTTCGACGCATCCACCAGAGGGCAATCACTCCGACCACCACGAGCGTAATAAGACTGAGCTTCATTTCCGCATCGCGGAGAAGATCGGTAATTTGCTCTCCGTAGGTGTAAGAGAGGCCGAAAAAAGTGCCGACGACCAACGTCGCACACACCAGATCCCAGAGAAGAAACCGTCGGAAAGGGATTCGCACCACCCCCGCCGCCAAATAGACAGGCCCTCGGATGCCTACCATAAATCGAGCCAGCAACATGATCTTGAAGCCGTGCCGTTGGATCGCTTGCTCGAAATACGCTTCGCGCTGCGCGCCGACGAATTTTCCAAATTTGGGATGCGCCGCCACCAGCCCATGGCCAAAATGATAGCCGATGGCGTACATCAGGCTATCGCCGAGCAGCGCTCCGAAGAGACAGGCCGCGAAGGCCCATCCGGGTTCCAAGCGTCCTTGCGAGCTAAATATGCCAGCCAGAACGATCGGAACCTCTTCTGGAATAGGAAGTCCGCACCCGGTTAACACCAAAAAGAGGATGATGCCGAGATAGCCACCGTTGTGAAGTACAAAATCCACGGGTACCCGCCGCTAGCGTTTTCTGTTTCGTCGTGGGGCCATTTACCTTCGTATTATACTCTCGGCCGCCAGCAACTGCGCCGCCATTTTCTCGTTCCCTAGTCCAGGACGATTGCAATGTCATCTAATAACTCAAAGTGAAAACGCTAGAAAAAACATACCCGCGAAACACGCGAAAATAAAAAATTCTCATCAACGATTTCCTCGACTTACTCACCAAAATATGCCCGTCAAATGCTCTTGAATTACACTAATTTTCGCGTCCTTTCGCGTGTTTCGCGGGTAACTTTTTTTCAGTTGGAGTAATAAAAAAGCCGCTGCGATGCCTGGGCATCGCAACGGCTTGTGTTAATCCAAGCGATTCCGCCAGATTCTAAAAATCGCCGTTGA
>JAADIN010000008.1 GCA_013151315.1 Planctomycetota bacterium
AGGTTTCGTCGAGTCGGGCTGAAAGGATTTGAACCTTCGGCCTCTGCGTCCCGAACGCAGCGCTCTACCAAGCTGAGCTACAGCCCGAAATTCGACTTTTTTCGCCGCAACTGCCAATCGAACGAGTTTATCAGAGCCTCCGAGGGGCTACAAGAAGGCTAGAGGCTAGAGGCTCGAGGCTCGAGGCGGTAGACTTGTAGCAGCAGGGCGCAGCACGCGCAAGATCAGAATCGACAGCCTAAAGCCCAAGGTCTAAAGCCTCCACCCGTGTACGCTTATCTCACCATTCTCACTGGCAATCGGTCGGGCACCAATTTCGCGCTAGTCGCGAAGCCCATCTGGGACGAGGTTCCGATTGTCATGTTTCGGTGCCCGATCCGATGTGCTCGCGAGTTCATGCGATCTTGAGTTTTCAGGACGAGCACTGGGCCGTGCGCGATGAGGGCAGCCGGAATGGCACCTCGGTTAATGGACAGAAAATCCGCGAGGCGACCCTAGGCGATGGGCATGTGATACGCATCGGTTCGAGCGAGTTTGAATTTCATCTTTCCGAGGAACCTCCGACCGCCGATACCGACAACCTGGGCCTCACGCAAACCATCGTGCAAGACTTTCCCGTCGCGGTGCAGCAATCTAACGAAGAAGTCCTTGCCGCCTTGCCGACGCCTGAGCAAGTTCAAGAGCTGGTCCTCCTCTATCAACTGAGCATTCATCTTTTGGGGTGCGAGCAACCCGAGGAAGTCATTCGCCTCGCACTCGAGTTGCTCAAAGAGCGCACCCAAGCTGCGGTAGTCGGTTATCTTTGGGTCGATGAGAGTGAGCAACTCCGACCGAAAGTCGTCATTCCCCAAGATGCCACCGACCGCGTGGTGTTAAGCAAATCGCTCACCGAGCTGGTGTTGCGACAAGGGCATGCCGTTTGGGTGGCGAATCAATCGGCCGACGCCAAGGCGAGCGATTCCGTGACTTTTGCCGATGCGGTTTGTGCTCCGTTGGTGAGCAAGGCCGAGGATGGAACGCGGCGCACCTTGGGTGCAATCCATGTCTACCTGGAGGACGGAAGATTTCGCCAATCCGATTTCGACTTCATCATCGCGGTTGCCAATTTGGTGGTGATCGCTCTCGTGCGGACCAGTACAGCAACCAGTCTGCGTAGCGACTTTCAGCGTCTGGTAAAAGCGACGCCCGGCTACAACGAAATGATCGGGCAGAGCCAAGGGATGCAGGAGCTCCAAGGCAAGATCGAGCGAGTGAGCACCGCCCCGGGCTGTGTTCTTGTGCGTGGGGAGAGTGGCGTTGGCAAGGAGTTGGTCGCGCGGGCGATCCACCGCGGCAGCCTGCGCTCCGATCGGCCGATGATCTCGGTCAACTGTGCCGCGATCCCCGCCGACCTGATGGAGAGCCAACTCTTTGGTCATCAAGCAGGTGCGTTTACCGGTGCCGATCGCGACCATGTCGGCTATTTCCAGCAAGCCGATCTGGGGACGCTCTTCCTCGATGAAATTGGCGAGCTATCGCTCGAAGGGCAGGCCAAATTGTTGCGCGTCCTGGAAGGTCACCCTTTCTTGCCGGTCGGCTCGTCCAAGGAAGTTCAAGTCGACGTGCGTGTCATTGCCGCAACGAATAAGAATCTCCAGGACCATGTGCGTGACAAAAAATTCCGAGAGGATCTCTACTACCGACTCAGCGTTTTCGATTTGCACATCCCGCCACTTCGAGATCGGGACGGCGATATCGAACTCTTGATGGAGTTCTTCCTCGACCACTATTGCGAGGAGCGAGGCCGCCCGCAGTTGAAGCTCAGCGAAGCGGCTCGCAGCCGACTGCTTAAGTATCGCTGGCCTGGCAATGTGCGGCAGTTGCGAAATGTGATCGACAGCGCCGTCGTATTGGCTGACGGCCAGCAGATCGAGCCGCAAGACCTGGGCTTGCGAGATAGCGGTAGCGAACCACTCGATTCGTTGCAAATCGAGCACTGGGAACGCAAGCTAATTTTGGAAGCGTTGAAGCGATCGGCAGACAGCGTCCCCGAGGCGGCCAAACTGCTGGGAATCGGACGCGCTACCTTGTACCGAAAAATTGAGATTTACCACATCGAGCGATGAAATTAGAAAAATTGTAACACTTCAGCCATCGGAAGCAATTTAAACAAACATTTCACCACGGAGCCACAGAGGACACGAAGAAACCAACAAACTTTTCAACCACGAAAGAAACGAAAGAGTCAAAAAAATTTCGTGTCATTCGTTTTTTTCGTGGTTCCCTATTTCGTTTCTCTGTACCCTCCGTGCCTCCGTGGTAAATTCTCACTTTAGATGGCTGAAGTATTACGAATTTGGTTATCACGAAAATGTCACACACCAGTGCAGAACATCGTCGTCGCTTGGAATCGCTTGATCGCGAGGCGCTTGCCGACCATCAATTGGCACGACTCAATGATCTCTTGGCCGCCATTCTGCCTGCCAACGAATTCTACGCCGGCAAACTGGCAAACGGTCCGCAGCGACTGGAGAGTCTCGAGCAACTTGCCGAGCTGCCGTTTACGAGCAAAGAAGAACTGATTCGAGACCTCGCCGATCAGCCGACGCCTGCGAATCTTACTTGGCCTCTTCAGCAGTATGTGCGCTATCACCAAACATCCGGAACGCGAGGCCGACCTCTGCCGGTTTACGATACGGCAGCCGATTGGCAGTGGTGGATCGACGGTTGGCAGTTTGTACTCGACGCGGCCGAGATTTCATCAAAAGATCGGGCGATGCTTGCCTTTTCGTTCGGCCCCTTCATCGGTTTTTGGAGCGCACACGATGCACTCATCGAACGCGGCGCGCTGGTGATTCCCGGCGGAGGCATGAACAGCCTCGCTCGACTCGAGCTCATCAAACGGACCGGCACGACGGCCCTGTTTTGCACGCCGACCTACGCATTGCATCTGGCAGAAGTCGCTGACGAAAACAAAATCAACCTCGCCCACTTCGAGATACGAAAGATCGTGGTCGCTGGCGAAACGGGCGGATCGGTGCCTGCCACCCGAGCTCGGATCGAAGCCGCTTGGAATGCACGAGTGACCGACCACAGCGGGGCGAGCGAGGTCGGCCCCTGGGGCTACGGCGATCGCGAGCAACGCGGGCTCCACGTCCTGGAAAGCGAGTTCGTTGCCGAATTTTTGTCATACGAAACGGGCAAACCTGCTTCGGCGGGCGAGCTGTCGCATCTCGTGCTCACTGCGCTAGGCCGACACGGCATGCCGATCATTCGCTATCGCACGGGCGATCTCGTGAGACCCACTTGGCCCGAGGAGGGTCGCAACCGGTTTGTCTTGCTCGAAGGGGGCGTCTTAGGTCGAGCCGACGACATGATGGTCGTGCGCGGTGTGAACATTTTCCCTAGTTCGATCGAACAGATTTTGCGCAGTTTCCCTGAGGTGGTCGAGTTTCGTTTGACGGCACGCAAACGGGGCGAGATGGACGAGTTGGTCGT
>JAADIN010000227.1 GCA_013151315.1 Planctomycetota bacterium
GCAATACGCGGATGCACAAAAACTCGCACCCGTTTCACATAGTTGTCAAATTGCTGTCGGGCCAAGGTCTTCACAACCGGCGAGATATCACCCAGCCGACGATAGCAGTCTTCTTTGGCAAAATAAACCTCCATCTCGAAATCCACCTCAAGCTTGATCGGCGGGGCATCAAAAAGCACTTCGTGGGCTCCGACCGGCTCCGACAGAGCGGTGCTCACCAGCCCTGCGAAATGCTCGGCACAACGCACCAACCAAGGGTAAGGCTTCCGAGACAGCTTTTGATAGATCTCCGGCTCTTGATACAAACTATACTGGCCAACTCGCTTATAAAGTCTACGCGTCGGACCAAATAGCCCCGCGAGCAACTCCCCAGCCGCACTCTCTCCCGCAGCCGAAGTCAAAGCATCAATCATCGGCTGGTCAGTCAAACAAAACAGCGCTTCGACATCCACGGTTTCATGCAACAGTAAAAACGCCCGCTGCAACATGGCCGTCGCCGACCGAACCGCATGATGCCAATAGACCTCGCTGAACATCACATAGCGAGCAAAGACCATCATTTCCGCGGCTGTTTTTCCCTTGTCCGTGATCGCCAAGCCATCGCCCGACTTGTTAAGACATAAACTCTGGATCAACCGCGTCTGATCAAAATTTCGTCCATAGGGAACCCCCGCGTGCAAACTGTCACGCATCAGGTAATCCATCTTGTCAACGTCGATCGGCCCCGACAACATGCTGTGCAGAATTTTCGACGGACGGTCTGCCGGACGGCCTGCAAGCAGCCCCAAAACTTCTTCCGGCTGCAAATCCCACTGTTCCCGCAAGACTTCCGCAATCGGGCCCTCCTGCAAAAAACTTCGGGCGAACATTTCGTGGCTAGGCACTTTGGCTAGACAGATATCTTCAATCGGGTGGCAAAAGGGCCAGTGCCCCAGATCGTGAAGCAGCGCCGCCGCCAGAAAACGTTCGGCATCGCGAGGCCCAATCTCGGCCGAAAAACGCTCGTCCGTGGCAAGTCGATCCAGAAACAACAACGCCATCCGGTAGACACCCAGCGAATGCTCAAACCGACTATGGTTGGCCGCCGGATAGACAAGGCTCACCAATCCCAATTGGCGAATATGAGCAAGCCGACGAAACTGCGGCGTATCAATCAACTGCCGAACCCGATCGGTCAGCGGAACATCCAGCTCCGGCGGAATACGAATCGATCCGCGACTACGCCGCAATGCAACAATTTCCGGAATATCACGCATAGTCGTTAGCGTCGTCGGCCACGACGAACAAACCTAAAAAACAAAAGAAAAACCCGACCCTCGAACCTCTCCACCCACACTCACATTCCAGGTAAAAACGGAAGCCCCATCACATAACGCAAACCCATGCAGACTAAAAAATACAGCGTGTAATGAAAAAATCCCGTTGCCGGATCCAAATCAAAACTGACAAACGCGGCCAACGCCCCCATGCCGAGCATCGGAACACACAACCCCATGAGCTGAAGCATTCCCAGGCCCGCTTCCCAGTCCTCGGTGCGAAAAATCTGAGTCCCAACGTACATATAAACGCCCCAGAGAAAGGCGTAAACTGCCCCGCAGCCCACCGACCTCACCAGCAAGTCGCTGCCCTCGAAAGCGCCAAGCTCGGCATCATGAAGAAACGAGTAGCCCGCATAAGAAATCAGCGGACCGATCAGAATGGCACCCCCCGTCAGCATCCAGAACTGGGCTTCATCGCTAAGCTCGCTCCGCCCCAAAAGCCAAGCCACCGCAACACTCAACACCACCAACCCGGCAACCGCCGTAAAAATAGTCGCATTGAACTTCGCTTCTTTGCGCTTGATCGGTTTCAGAACCGATCGCCCCTTCGAATCAACCGAGCCCGGCTCAAGTTCCGGAGCATGGATAACTATTTCGTCACTCAGCTCGGGAACTTGAATTTGGCCCTTGCACTTAGGACACGCACCCGTCTTGCCGGCATGTTGGTCGCCAACCGAAAACCGAGTATGACAACCGGGACAAGTAACTTGGATAGGCATAATTGTGAATTCGGAATGCGGATTGCGGAATGCGGATTGCAGCCGCTTGCGGTTTCGCAGAATCTTCAATCAAAATCTTTAAGATCGTCTTCGTTGATCGAAGCAAATCCTTTCGAGGCGAGCGTTTCGAGCGCCATCTCGATATTATCGACCATCAGAGCAACCGCAGGACGGCCTCGAGGTCGCGTTAGCAGCGGATAGACCTGCGAGATATTCACCTCGGCCTGCAACAAGGCCGTGCAAACTCGCAACAACGGCTGGGGCCTATCCGGAAGCTCCACTCCGATCAAATCTGATTCCACGATGGCCAGACCCGCCCGTTCCAGCACTTCGCGTCCCTGCTCAGGATCGCTCAACAGAAAACGCACGACGGCACACTCGGTCGAGTCCGAGATCGTCAAGGCAACAATACGAACATTGCTTCCCTCAAACCGGCGCACCACCTCCAAGAGTTGGCCCACTCGATTCTCCAGAAACACCGTGAACTGACGAATCGAAGGATAGTCACGCCCACGCAGCGTCGCAAAGTCGAGGCCCATTCCCATTCCGCCCGATTCTTCTCCTGAAGACATGTTTTTCTCCTGCCAGCCGCAAGTGCTTTCCAAACCGAACCCAAGCCCCAATATAGGGTTCTCGACACAAAATTGCAATTCTGCCCAGGCGAGCCACAGGCGTAAGCCTGCGGTCGAGTTGGCAAGCAAACGTGAAATGCGTTATTTCGTGCGAATTGATCCGATATCGCAAATCGGCTACGATGCCCCGTTCCCCAGACGACAACCCACACCAGCCCCATCGCTAAAGCCAGCTCCACCATGCAACACGAAATTGAAGTCGAAATCCGTTACTACGAAACTGATGGACAAGGCATCGTCCACCACGCCAACTATTTCAAATACTTCGAATTGGCACGCGTAAAAATGCTCGCGTCAGTGGGACTCGACTATGCCGAACTCGAACGCCAGGGCATCCTCCTGGTCGTTCACAGCATCTCGTGCCGGTACCTCCTCCCAGCTCGCTTCGGCGACACCCTACGATTGGTAACGCGAATCGATCGAAGCACCGCAGCCCGGCTCGATCATAGCTACCTCGTCTACCGCGACGACCTCCTGCTAGCCGAAGGCAAAAGCACCATCGCCTGCATCGACTCCAACGGCGATGTCCAACGCATGCCCGAGTGCCTGCTCGGCCACTAGAAAATGCAAAGCCGAGGGATTGCAATCCCCCGGCCAAAAATCGTTGTGGCGGAAGACCTCTTCATCCCGATAATAGACGTCGCCCCAGCGGGCCCGATCTTTGACAACTTGAATCCAAAAAGAATGGCTCCATCACGCCACCGGACATCGAACGGTTGATGCTCGGAGTTTTGTCGCCTGAAACGCACTTCGCGATTTCGAGCCAAAACACGAGCCAAAAATCCGGAATAAAACCTACCATCACAGCGACATCGCATCAGAAGAACACCCCTTTCTGTCCTTTTGGCAAAAACGGCGGCGACAATAGAGCAGATTTTCCTTGCGCATCCCAAGCGAGCCGGCTCGTCCCCGAGCCCGAACCCGAACCACCAACAGAAAAAAGGCCTGGCGACAGCCTCCGCTGCCATCGCCAGACCCTGGGTCTCGACTCGCTTCCTGCGAGCTAATCG
>JAADIN010000135.1 GCA_013151315.1 Planctomycetota bacterium
TACTACGAGGTGAGGTGGTACAGGGAGGTGAGGTGGCACAGGAAAGTCCTATTGCTGGCCTCGGGATGATCGCCTCTTGCATCGTGTTATGTTACGGCTTTCCAGGTAGAAATTTTTTGGAGGAGAAGTAGCGGATGGCTACCAAGGGTGAACAATTTGCAGGTCTGTCGGTGGCCTTAGTGACGCCATTCACTGATGATGAAGTCGACTACGGCTTGCTGGGCGAACAAATCGAATTTCAGGTCGCCGCAGGCACGCATTGTCTTTGTCCGGCGGGCACGACTGGCGAATCGCCTACGCTTTCTCATGATGAGCACGAACGGGTGATCGCATTTGTGTGCGAAACTGCAAACGGGCGGATCAAAGTGATGCCCGGGACGGGGTCGAATAGTACGGCTGAGGCGATCAGCCTTACGAAATTTGCTGAGAAAGTGGGCGCTGATGCAGCGCTGCAGGTCGCTCCTTATTACAACAAGCCGACACAGCGCGGATTTTATGAGCATTACAAGGCGTTGGCCGAACAGACCGGCTTGCCACAGTGCATCTATAATATCCCTGGCCGAACCGGTAAGAATATCGAGCCAGAGACTATTGCGCGACTTGCCGAACTGGAAAACATCGACCTCGTGAAAGAGGCTACTGGTTCGCTGGATCAGGCTTCGGCGATTCTTTCGTCGACAAATCTCACGGTACTCAGCGGTGATGATAGCCTCACACTCCCGCTTTTGGCAGTGGGTGCGCACGGAGTGGTCTCGGTCGCAGGAAACATCGTACCCACGGACATGCTCGCTTTGCTCCAAGCGTTCGAGTCAGGCAATCTCGAAGAGGCCCAGCGTCTGCATCACAAGCTGTTCCCGCTCTGTCGCGACATGTTGGGACTGGCGACCAATCCGATCCCCGTGAAAGGGGCCATGAAAATTCTCGGCCGCGACACGGGCGAGTTACGTCTACCGATGACCGCGCTGACCGAGAGCGAAGAAGCGTCGCTGGCACAAACGCTAGCCGACTACGGCTTGCGGCAACACGCGACAGCCTAGCGCTTTGGCGTAGCTAAGAATTGGGATTATGGATGTGAGCCGCAACGCGCTAGCGTCGGGTTGCGAAGCGTGGCGGTATGCCCCTAGGCCCGACGCTAGGCAGCCAAGTAACGCTTTGCCTCCACTACCCGACGCTAGCGCGTTGCGGCTCACACCTTTAGAGTTGTCAAAGCACTCGGTGTCCGTCAATCTTGGGCTATCGCTAAAGTTTCCAATCGGGAACTCTCGCCCGTACCAGCTCGGTCAGCCGTAGCAGCGTGGGCACGTCGAGTTGCTCAGTACGTGCGTCAGGCCGAAACTCCATCTCGGCAAGTATCTCGTCGACTTCTTCTTTGGACTGATGCCCTTTGAGTGCTGCGACGACATTGGCACGCAGGAATTTTCGCCGATGAATAAAAATGGTTTTGACGAACTGGTGAAAGAATTTCAGGTTGGGGACTGCGGCTCGTCGCTCCTCGTTGATGACGATTCGCATGATCGCGGATTGAACTTTGGGGGGAGGCCAAAACACGCCGGGGGGCATGATGCGCACGATCTCAGAATCGGCTTGGCACTGCATCCAGGCACTCAGTGCTCCGTAGTCTTTCGAGTTGGGATCGGCCACGATGCGGTCGCCCAATTCTTTTTGGATCGTGGCGACCATCGAATGCGGCACGTAGGGGCAGGAGAGCAGATTCGACAGGACCGGCGTGGCGATGTTGTAGGGCAGGTTGGCTACGAGCTTGAGCCGACGCCCCGGGGCCTCGGCGAGCTTTTCGCCAAGCGTGTCTAAAACGTGCGGATGGAAATTATTTTTGTTTTTGAGCGCATCCTGCTTGAGCATCGTGACGTTGCCATAGTCGAACAGGAGTTCGCTGGCTAATTCGAAGAGGTGGCCATCGATTTCGACCGTGACGACGGCGGCCGCTTTTTGAGCCATTAGCGAGGTCAGTGCGCCGGTGCCCGTGCCGATTTCCAGCACGACATCGTCCTGAGTGATATCGGCAGCATCGATGATCACTTGCTGGAGATTCAGGTCGATCAGGAAATTCTGGCCGTGGCGGGTCGCGGGCTGAATGCCCATCTCGCGAAACCGCTGGAGAAGAAAGGTTTTGGTTTGTCGCAACTCGGGCGGCAACAGACCTGGCGAAGGTTTTTGTGCGCCGCCAGGCCGAAAAGTTTTTTTATTGTGATCGGTACCCATCAAAAATTTCAGCGGCTAGGTCTAGCGCTTCTCCCATTGCAATTGACGTTCAACGTACTTGGCCAAGACATCGGTCTCTAGGTTAACTCGATCGCCGGCCCGTTTGGAGCCTAGCGTCGTGAGCTGCAGCGTGTGGGGGATCAGGGCGACGCTGAATCGCTCGTCTTCTACGTCGACAAGCGTCAGGCTTACTCCCTCGATGGCGATCGAGCCCTTGCTGGCCAGTTGCCGGGAAAGCTCTTGGGGGAGGTTGATCCAAAAGGTCGACCACTCGGCATCGTCTTGTCGACGGTCGACGGTGCCGACGGCGTCGATGTGTCCCGTCACATAGTGCCCGCCCAGAGCATCGCCGACTCGCAGTGAAGTTTCGATATTCACGTGGTCGCCGACGCGAAGTTGGCCAAACGTGGTTCTTTGCATCGTCTCGGGCCCCGCTTCGAAGGCGAGACAATCTTCGTCGACAGCAACTACGGTCAAGCAACAGCCGTTAATCGCAATGCTATCGCCGATTGCGGCGCCGCGGGCGGTCGGCGCATCTTCGATCACTAGACGGACGCCCGGCTCTTGGGGCACGATCTCTCGAACCTTCGCTAAGTTTTGTACTAAGCCGGTAAACATGGATTGAAAGTAGAGGTTAGAGGCCAAAGGCAAGGCATTAAAGGTCTAACTAATGGCTAACTGCTTGACCTTTTGCTCGAGCAAGCATCCAGCCGTGGCGGATCGCGGGAACGGCGGTGTACGCCCAACACAGAATGGGGATGGCATACCAGCGCACCGTGAGCAGAACTATTAAAGTAAACATGATGACCACGACGTGCGAAAAACTTTTTTTGCCTCGAAGCAACTGCGTAAACGCGTGAGGATACGGAACTCGTGAGACCATCAGCAACGCAACCGCGACTGCAAAGAGGGGCAACAGTCGTTGGAGCCACCAATCGTAGCCGGCAAAGTCGTCGAAGTTGATCTCTTTGCGTAGGGTGTAGGAGAGCATGGCCGTGCTGGCGATGACCGCGGCAGCGGGAGACGGTAGGCCTGCAAAAACCCCATGATCCGACTCGTCGGTTTCAACATTGTATCGGGCCAATCGCAATGCGGCACAACAGGCGAATAGCGCGGCGATTGCCCAGACGGCTTCGCTGTGAAGGCTCGTAAATTGCGGGCACATTTTTACCAACAAGATGGCCGGCGCGACGCCAAAGGAGACGACATCGCAGAGGCTATCGAGCTGGCCGCCGAAATCGCTCGTAGTGCGAGTGATTCGCGCAACGTGCCCGTCGAAAGTGTCAAAAAGCATCGCCAAGAAGATCAACGCGCCGCAGAGCATCAGGTTGTGCGTTGGGTCGACGCTCGCGATCAACTCGCGCGGCGAACCGAGCAGCGGCGAAGGCTCCATGGCGAGGGTGCCCGGCTTGGCAATTCGCGAAGCCACGACGATGGCAAAAAATCCGCACACGAGATTGCCCAGCGTAAAGAGCGTCGGCAAAACGGCGATGGCGCGGACAGGTTTCATGGGCGTGAGGAAAGGCGTTAGGTATTGGGAGTTAGTCAAAGTGAAAAGAAGAATAACCACAGAGGCACGGAGAGCACCGAGTAACGAAACAGGGAACCACGAAAAAACGAATGGCACGAAATATTTTCGACTCTTTCGTTTCTTTCGTGGTTGAAAAGTTGGTTGATTTCTCCGTGTCCTCCGTGCCTCTGTGGTGAAATATTTACTTATTTTTCAGTTCGAGTCGTTAGTCGTTAGGTAATGTGCCATGATGGTGCTGCCGGCTTTTATTTTTTGGCCGACGACGATGTCGACTTCGACGCGGTCGCGGGGCAGGATCAACTCGGTTCGCGAGCCTAGCTTGATCATACCAAATTTCTCGCCCCGCTGGACCGTTTGCCCCGGTTTTAGTACGCAGACAATCCGGCGGGCGATCAGCCCCGAAATGGCCCGGATGGCAAAACGCCGCGAAGAATTGGCTGTTTCTTCCAGCCCAATCCACATGAACTCATTCCGCAGGGCACTCTCGGGATTCAGGGCGTTAAGAAATTCGCCCGGCTTGTAGTGCATCTCTCGACGACTCTCGCGTCGCGCGGCGATCGGTTGATATGGACGTTGAAGATCGAAAGAAAAATGCCGATTCGCACCGCGGGGCCGTCTAGGAAATCGTAGTGTTCCAGCTCGGTGATTTCGGCAATGGTGCCGTCGGCCGGGGCGACGATCGCCTGGGGATCGTCGGGGATTTTTCGTGGGGGGTCGCGGAAGAAGTAAACGACCAGCCCCAGCATCACCGCCGGCACGCTGGCGAGCCAAGCCCAAGGAGAACCCCACCAGAGCAGCAGAGCGTGGCGAGCAGCAACGGCCAGCCCATGAGTTGCAATTCGGCCAATCCCCAGCGGGCAAACGGAATTTTTTCTCGCCAGCGGAACGGATCGTCTTCCGCGTCCCAATGGGCGGTGCAGAGGTTGCAGCAGAATTTGAGATCGCGCGGATCGAGAATCTCGTGTGGAGCGCCGGCCACGTCGCCGCGGCGCAGCTCGGCCATCCGACGGACATAGCTCGGGCGAAACGTCTTGAGAACCAGGCGCCGGCAGCGTCCCCAAAGGAGCTCGATTTGGTAACAATTCCCGCCGCCTGGCTGGACGCTACGGATGTTTTCGGGCAGGGGAGTGGTCAAGCTCTGTCGTAGCCTGGAGGAAGTAACGGAAAAAGTAATGCGCAAGCGGCGTGCTGTTCTACGGAAACTTGCAGAGTAGATTCTACCCCAGCACCGGGCAAGTATCAAACCACTCGCGCCCCTGCTCGAGCATCCACTCGCGGCACTCGTCGGGGCCCCAAAAACCGGGTTCGTACCTCATCAGCGTGGGCTGATCTTTTTCTTTCCAGGCGTCGAGAACCGGGTCGCAGATGCGCCAAGCGGCTTCGACTTCGTCGGCCCGGGCAAACAGGCTCGCGTCGCCTTCGAGCGCATCGAGCAGCAACCGTTCGTAGGCCTCGGGCATCACGCCGCGGAATTCTTTTTGGTAGCTGAAATTGAGATCGGTCTGCCGCATGTGCATGCCGGCGTCGGGCACCTTGGTTTGGAAATGAATCTGAATCCCCTCGGCCGGCTGCACTTGAATCACCAGCCGGTTCGACTCGCCCAGGTCTTGCGGGCTATCGGCAAAGAGCTTGTGAGGCGGTGCGTGGAACTGGATCACGATCTGCGTCGTTCGGCACGACATGGCTTTGCCGCTACGCAGATAAAAGGGCACGCCCTGCCAGCGCCAATTGTCGATCGACAGTTTTATGGCGGCAAACGTAGCCGTGCGGCTGGTTGGCTCGACGCCCTCGGCCGAGGTGTAGCCGCGGTATTGCGCGCGGAACGTGTCGGTGCCGACTTGCTCAGGATCGAGCGGCTGGATCGCGTGTAGGACTTTGACTTTTTCGTTGCGAATCGCGTCGGCTTCGTAGCGCACCGGGGCTTCCATGGCCGTGACCATCAGCAACTGAAGCAAATGATTCTGAATCATGTCGCGAAGCACGCCGGCGCTATCGTAGTAGCCGGCTCGGCTGCCGACGTCGACCTCCTCGGCCACGGTAATCTGCACATGATCGATGTAGTTGCGATTCCAGATCGGTTCGAAAATCGTGTTTCCGAAGCGCAGGACCATCAAGTTCTGAACGGTTTCTTTGCCCAGGTAGTGGTCGATGCGGTAGACCTGACTTTCAGAAAAGACTTGATGAGTCGAGCGGTTGAGCTCTTGGGCACTGGCCAGATCGGTGCCAAACGGTTTTTCGACGATCACTCGCCGGGGCCCGCCCGTTTCGTCGGCTAGGCCCGAGCGGCCGAGTTGCTCGATGGCCGGCTCGTAGAATCGCGGGGCAGTTGCCAGGTAGTAAAGATGGAGCGCGGGTTGGCCGGCGTCGAGTTCTTCGAGAAAGGTGCGTAGGGCCGTGAAATCTTCTGCTTGGCCGATGTCGCCCTGGTGGTAATAAATTTGCTCAGCAAATTGGTTCCATTTTTCAGCATCGAAACTTTTGCCGAGAAATTGGGCCGTCGACTTGGCCAATTTATTTCGCCACTGTTCGTGTGAAAATGCAGAGCGAGAAAACCCGACGACGCGAATCGGCTCGTCGAGTCGGCCCTTGCGGAAGAGCTGAAAGAGGGCCGGAATTAGCTTCCGGCTCGTCAAGTCGCCTGAGGCGCCGAAAATTACAATCGTGTCGGGCATATATGTTAGGAGTTGCTAGGCGCTAGGCGCGAGTTTGTGGGGCTGGACACGAAACGAGCAACTCGCGCAAGTCTCTCAACTCGCGCCTAAGAATCGTTCGAGAAAAAAGTGCTGCAAATGGAGGTCACGTCATTTGTCAATAGTTATTTACCGAACGATCCTAAATCGTCATGCAGGTATAGCCGCCGTCGACGTAGACTTCGGCACCCGTAATAAAACTTCCTGCCTTGGGCGAGAGCAAGAGTAAGGTGGTGCCGACGAGCTCTTCGGGCGAGCCGAATCGGTCCATCGGCGTGTGCCGCATGATGTCGGTCACGCGCTCGGGGCTGAGAATTTTTCGGTTTTGCTCGGCAGGGAAAAAACCGGGGCAGAGGCAATTCACGCGGACGTTTTGCGTCGCAAATTCGCGAGCCAAGTTTTTTGTCAGATTCAAGACCGCAGCCTTCGATGCGGCATACGTAAAGACTTTCGACAGCGGCAAGAAGCTTGTTACGCTGCCGATGTTGAGAATCGAGCCGCCGCCGTTTTCGATCATGTGAGGGACGAACACTTGGCAGGCAATTTGAGTGCTGCCCAGGTTGGTCTTAATAATGTTATCAAATTCGTCGTCGGTGATTTCTAAAAACGGAGTCGCCGAGTTGACGCCCGAGCCGTTGATCAGCACGTCGACTTTGCCCTGCTGTTGGAGGACCGTATCGCGAAGCTGCTCGACCGACTTACGCGAGGTCGCGTCCACCGCAACAAACGAGGCCTTGCCGCCCAGTTTTTCGATCGCCGCGACCCGCTCTTGGCCGCGTTCTTCATTGCGGCCGGCCACGACCACATGGGCACCTGCTTGGGCGAGGCCTTCGCACAGCGCGCCGCCCAGCACCCCGGTGCCGCCAACGACGACGGCAACTTGGCCATCGAAACCGAAAAGTTTTTTGAGATAATCAGTGGTCATGGTTTG
>JAADIN010000004.1 GCA_013151315.1 Planctomycetota bacterium
ATTCGTGCTATTCGTATGATTCGTGGTTGGTTGTTTTTAGTTTGAGCCGCAAATAATCGGCTCGGTGAATTACGACGGGTGCTTCCCCAGGCTGATTCGCTTGCACGTATAAGCAAGCAGAGAAAAGCGGAGAAGAGACGATACTCTTGAGATTGAGCAAAAGTGTGGCTTGCAGCGACCCCCTTGGCCGCACGGTTCTCACGCGCCTAATTCGCAAATCCAGTGAACTGGAATTTGCTGTAGCAAACACAGCTCTGATGCAAATCAAGCGTGAGCTACGCTATCAAAAGGCTGAAATAAAAGAAAAGCGGCGCGAAAACCGCGCCTGCCGTCGATCTCAAGAGACAAAGTATCTAGAATTTGCTCCTCAGAGCAATGTGTAGATACCTTGTGGCGTATTCACCAGACGACTCCTGTCCTGCGTTAAAAATATAACCGCGCCGCCATCAAGCTCCGCGACACTGTGCCAGTGTAACCGAGAAGGTAGGCTCCTGCAAGCTTTTTTTATAAATTCGTAGCTATTCGGCAGTTTGAAGTGAAGATAGCCACAAAAAGCACAAAAAGAGACGAAAACTAAGCGGTTTAACCGTAGAGATCGCAGAGAAAAAAGCGCGGAGAAAAAGATCGAGGGGGAATTTTCAAAACCCTATCTCTGCGGATATCTGCGTCCTCGGCGGTGATTCTTTATTACGAACTTTTTTTGTGGATTCACCCATTTCAATAGGCGATCGACTCATTTTTGGCGGGAGCGATGACCGCAAGCAGCCCCCCTCGGCGAGGTGCCGAAGGTGGGCGCCTACGATTGTCTTTGACCAATCGAGTTAGATTTCGAAGATCACGTCCTCGTCGTCCGCGTCGACTTCATCGTCCGCGTCGAGGATGATGAAATCGATCTCGCCATCGCGTGCGTCGATTTTATCGGCACCAAGGCCTCCGTACATAAAATCGCTGCCGGCTCCGCCGTGGAGTGAGTCGTCGCCAGCTCCGCCGAGCAATACGTCGTCGCCCGAACCGCCACGAATTTGGTCATTGCCGGACCCGCCGAGGATAATATCCCTGCCACGGCCGCCAAACAACCGATCGTTGCCTAATTGACCGAAGAGCAAGTCGTTGCCGGCCGCTCCGACGAGCAGATCATTTCCGGCGCCGCCTTCCAAGCGGTCGTTGCCCGTGCCACCGTGCATCAGGTCGTTGCCACGTCCGCCGAAGAGTCGGTCGTTGCCTCGCATTCCTAGCAGGATATCGTTACCGGCACCGCCGTAGATCGTGTCGTCGTAGGTGAAGACGGCGTCAACTGCGGCAACTAAGGCGTCGCTAGGCGTTGCCGAAGCGGCGTCGATTTTTCGGAACAGATCATCCGCCTCGGGGAGGCCATCGCGAACGATTCGATCGCTCACCTCAGGCTCTTCTACGGGGTCACCGGGAGTGGTTTCGGGGGCGTTGAGTGGATCGCCGATGAGGAGATCTGCTCCATTGCCACCATCCAGGTTGTCGCTGCCGACGCCGCCGAGAACGAAATCGCGCCCGTCGCCGGCGCGCACGTTGTCGTCGCCACGGCCGCCGAGGATGATGTCGCTGCCATCGCCGCCGTAAACGAGATCGTCGCCGTTGCCGGCCAGCAGGATGTCATTGCCATCGCCGCCAACGATTTCGTCGTTGCCGGTATTGGTGTTGGCGTATTTCCTAGCGTAGTCGACGAGTCCAGCATAATCCTCGGGGACGTCGTTGGTGGCATCGCCGAATATCCAGTCGGCTCCTTGCCCGCCGTTGAGGTAGTCGTCGCCGCTGCCGCCGGCCATAGCGTCGGCGTCGCGGCCGCCGTAAAGACGGTCGTTGCCACGGCCACCGACCAAAGCATCGTTGCCGAATTGGCCATACATGACATCGTTACCGTCGCCTCCAACGAGCAGGTCGTTTCCGAAGCCGCCGAAGATCCGGTCGGCACCCTCGCCACCGTGGATGATGTCGCTGCCGCCTCCGCCATAAAGGCGATCGTTGCCTTCGCCTCCGCGGATACCGGTCTGTTGCAAAATGTTGGGACTCATCCAAACGATATCGTCGCCGCCTTTGGCGTTGACAATGATTTTCTCGACTTCGCTGTTGTCGTAGGTTTCTACGTTGCCGTTAACCGAGACGTGCAGCCTATTTCCCGGATCGACAAAGGCAAAGATAAAATCGTTGCCTTCCGTTCCTTCGGCAACGACGACCCCAGCAGGTGGATCGATGGGGTCGATATCCACATCGACAGGTAGCATATCGAAGGCGGCGAAATCCGCAGCTAACAAGGTTCGACTTTCGAGAGATTCGAATCGCATGGCACGTTTTTTACCGTTCGATCGATTTTTCTTTCGACGTAGGGATTGCAACTTAAACATAGTACTAGTTCTCCGTTCATAAAAATGCCCCCAGCAAATTTCTGGCAACCGACTCGGCGCGCACCTTTCACGCAAGGCAAAACACCTTTTCTTCTTGCATTGGAGCGCATCTCTAGCGCAGAGCAGTCCGAACGTTGGAAATTCTGTTCCTTAGCTCGGCAATCGTAAGAGATTACTTAAGATTGCCTTGCGCAGATGAGTAGCATTCCTTGCAGTAAGTTAAGTCAATCGCCCCGACTGACCCTTGAGCCCCCTAGCTCTACTTGCGCCCCCAGATAGCCCGTGCTTTCACACCCTGGCCTTTACGATAGAACCCCGAGAATCCTCTCAGGTTTCCCTCAATCTATCAGGAAATCGAAAAAAGTCAACCTTATTGCGTTTGTTCCGCGTGTTCGTTGTTTGAGCCGTTGTGGTTTTCGGGCTCGGGGACGAGCCGGCTCGCTGTGGAACCAACGGGTTGAGGTTATAATGCGGAGGGGAGAGACGTTGAAAGGGAATAGTCGGAGTAATGGTTATGAAGCATCGAGAACTAGCCTGGGTCGTGGCACTCGTTGCCTCTCTGAGTGCCCAGGACAACGAGATATTTGCGCAAGCGGAGAGTATTAAGGCTTCCGAGTTGGCCAGCGAGAGCACGGCCAGTGCGTCTTTTTCTGGCGAGCAAGGAAGTCTCGAAGCCTCGCAAGTTGAGCAAGGGCCCGTCGGTCGGAGTGCTGACGATGTGCGACGCAATTTTTTAGAACTGCTGGGAGCGGGACGGCGTAACCGAAACGCAGATATGTCGCTCGACGATTTCAACGAACGTCGCAGAGCCCGACGGGGTCGGCAAGGCCAGCGAAATCCGCCGCCGCGCGTCCATGTTCATCTGCGCCCGATGTTCAAATATCCGCAACTTACCGCCGCGAAGATAACCGCGAGCATCCAAACTCGACTCTCCGCGCTGCTTGTCGCACGAAACGCAGGAACGGTTCGTGTTGTTGTGAAAGACCGTAAAGCCACCCTCCTTGGCTCGGTAGGGAACGAGTACGAGCGAGCCCTGTTGGCAAAGCTCGTCGCGATCGAGCCGGGAGTCTCGGAGGTTGAAAATCTCATCACGATCGAAGAAGTGATCGCATTGCCTGTGCTCGAACAAGCCCCGTAACGAGGGGAGCCCGAGTTGGCTCCCAGCAAATTACTGGTTGAGCCGGTGTTTCCAGCTTTTTGACAACGGGATCGAGGTCGTCGTCAATCGCTCCTTCGGTTTTTCGTTCTCGTCTGCATCGGGAGTCGCAGAATATTGAGCCAAGCGGACTCTATTCCCCGGAAACGTTGGCTCGTCTTTTGACTTCGCCAACATGGGAGAAGTCCCTGGCAGAAGGTGCTTGGTCTGTTCGCCGGCGATCAGCGGGCCCTTGTGCGGCTCGAAGCGAGCGATGAGGCTGACGTTCTTTTGTTCGCCGCCCAGTTCGCTCCAGGGCAGCCAGACACTGTAGGCTGGGCCTATTTGCGAGGGACTCTCGTGCCGCGCAAACTGTTCGCGTGGGAAAACATAGCGACGTGTGGGCTGAGTGTTTTTTAGCTCCGCATCGGCTTCGTCAAAGGCGTAGACAATCAACTGCCCGTCGACACGAATGGCCTCGTCCGACTCACGGTTGAAAAACACCAGTCGCCCACCGAAGCCTCGTTGGGGTTTTTGTCCTTGCTTGGATAGTACGGTGTCTTCCCAGGTGCTTATCAATCGAGTCGGGACTTGGGGCGGTGTCGGTTCGTCGGTTTGCATGCCAATTGCTCGGCGGATATCCCAATTTTTTGCAAATTTCCCACTTGTCGATTTGCCAGTGCTGCAACCCGCGCTGGCGATCAGCGCAGCGATCAAGTAGGACGAAAGGATGATGGCGAGGCGATTCATGGGGTGGGCTCGTAGCTTTCTAGGCTAGGCAGGAGTTCTTGGGGCGGAACCTGCTCGGGGTAAATCGTCTCTGCCTGGGCGGCACCGGCAGGGTCGCGGCGACTGCGTAGCCCGACCGGGCCATGCATTTCGATCACGTCGGACAAACACCAGTCGATCCGGGCCGATTCGATTTGCTTGAGCATCTCGGCCTCGAATTGGTTTTTGACGACGTGCGGCGTGAGTACGATGAGCAATTCGGTGCGTCGGGTGCCTACGGAGTCGAAACGGAAGAGATTTCCTAACAGGGGTAGGTCTGCCAACAGCGGGACGCGACGATGCAAGGCACGATCTTGTTTTGTCAGTAATCCGCTCAGAACGATGGTTTGCCCGCTGAGCGCACTGACGGTGGTTTCTGCTTGGATGGTTTCGACAATGGGTGAGTTGATGGGCTCGCCGTTGGGAGCAATTGCGATCGGTACGCCGTCTGCGACGTTGCCGAGTCGCTCGTTGGACGCAAAGACTTTCATTACCACCAAGCCGTCGGGGCTAATTCTCGGAGTGACCTCGAGATTGAGGCCCACTTCGATACGTGCGATCGTGTTGATCGGGTTGCCGAATTGATTGACGGTTGATTCGGTAATAAAGGGGACGGTCTCGCCGACGAAGGCGCGGCCGGTTTGATTGTCAATCGCCATGATCTGAGGTCGACTGAGCACTTCGACACGCCGCGTTTCTTGCAGTGCTCGGAGCAACATGCTCACACTGTTGCTGCTGGCCGAGAGAACGAGACCGCTGAAACCGGCGTCGGGACTGATGCGACTCACCCCGAAACTGGCCAAGCCTTGGGCTGCCACGCGACCGGCAGTTGCTATCGAAGTGTCGCTGCCCGCATTGCCCAGTGGGGTGCCGCCGCTGCCGAAGCCGAACCCGGGCGTCAACGTGGCCGATTGGATGATCTCTTCGGAAAAGGTCGTCGAACCGCCGCCGGCGTCGTTGGTGATCGTCGTGTTGGTCGTCGTTTCCAAGTTTTCTAGCAAGCTGCGATCGAACAGCACTGAATCTTGCAAACCGAGTTCGACGCCAAATTCATCGGTATCGCCGAGTTCGATTTCTGCAATGAGCACCTGGATCATCACCATGGGCGCTTGTTCGTCGAGCTGCCGGATGATGTTTTCGATCTCTTGGTAATACTGAGGCGACGCACTGACGATCAGGCTGTTGCTGCCGGTGTCGGGAACGACGACGACTTCTCGTTCGATTTGCTGGAAGGGGCTGCTCGTACCCGGTGCGGTGCGCTCGACATTGCGTACGCCTTCGAGCCAATTTTGGAGGCTGATGGCGACCTCTTCGGCGAAAGCATTGTTGAGCCGGTAGACGCGATTTTTTCGCTGGCGTGCATCGTCGGCATCGAGTTTCAAAAGCACGGCCTCGACGACGAGCAAATCATCGCTCGTGCCGGCGGCAATGATGCTGTTGGTCCGCTCGTCGACTTCGACTCGTAAGCCCGAGAGTCCCGATTGGCCGGGGCCGCCGGGGCCGTTACGCTGTTGTTGATTGGGATTGCCAAAGAGCCCTTCAATCATCTGAGCGAGAGAGGTCGCGTCGCCATTGGCGATCGTAAAGACTTTGAGTTCCGCGATCGCGTCGGGGGTCTGATCGAGCTGCGCAATGAGAGCTGCCAGAAGAGGCATGCTTTCGGGCGGTGCAGAAACGATGAGCGCATTGGTGCTTGCTGAGGCAATCACCTTGGCGTCTGCTAAGACGCCCGACTCGATTTTCCGGCGTCCCTCGGCGTCGATGGTGATCATCCTCAGTAGGTGCGACAGATTGCCGCCTTCAGTGGGAGTTTTGCTATTTTCAAACGCGCTTTGCAATACCTTTTGAAGCTCGGTTGCCAATGCATTCTTCAGCTTGAAGATACGCAGCTCGTTGACCGAATCGCTCGCCAGTTTTTCGATTTCCTCGATGACCTCCATCACTCGTTGCACATCACTCGGATTGCCACGCAGCACAAGGATGTCGGTTCCTTCGACCGCCTCGATCTGGACCGGGCCGAGGAGACTCTGTTCGGAGTCGTCGTCGCTGTTGGAGTCTTTTGACTCTTGCTTGTCGGTTTCTGTGCGATCTCGTTGGGCAACGCGCACCGATTTTTGCAGTACGCCGACTGCCTGTTTTACTTGGACGGAAGTGCTTGGTCTCGTGGCGACCACCTGCGTTGCCGATTTTTTGTCGGGAGGCGAATCGAGGGCTGCGATCACCTGGCGCCAAGAGCTTATTTGGCTTGGCAGGCCAGAAATCTGTGCTTCGCCCGTTTGTCGGTTTGCCCAGATCGTTACTGCTCTGCCACCTTGTTGATCAACATGGAAGCTGTGCCACGGACTGGTCGCATCCTGTTGGATCGGCAAGCGTCGACCTAGCACTTTTTCTAGTCGAGCGTGCAAGGTTTGGGCATTGAGGGACTGGAGTCGAAATTTCCCGCTATCGGTTTGGGGGAAATTTTTGGGTGTCGCCGGTGGTTTCGTTTGCCCTTCGACCGCGGCTAGCTGTTTGGCGATCTGCTTGTGGATATTTGCAGGAGCCACGACTACCCACTGCGAAGTAGGACGGTCGTGAATTTGTCGAAACAGGTTTTCGTTTGCAAACTGTTTTATGAACTGATGGACGATTGGTTCGTGCTTGGAGAGCACCCGATAGCTTTGCACGTAGGGCGTGGCCGGTTGGTTGGGCGGTTGAGCCTTTGCCCCGCTTGCTATGCAAGCCGCGACCAACAGCGCAAGCAAGATGCTAGCTGTGTATTTTGGTCGGGATAGTGGGCCAAAGCGTTGCATCAAACGTGTTCTCGAAGGTCAACGGAGATTCGCGCAGCAGGTGCGCACCAGCCCCTACCGTCGGAAAGATCGGCAAAGATTACCTAATCGCGCCAGTTTTTCTGGTGTCTGGGGGTAGTGGATTAGATCACTTTCCTTGTGGCACGCCTCTCCGAGTCGTGTTTTCATGCGTGAATTTTACGACATGACTCGGAGAGGCGTGTTGCTCTGCCGCAAAAAAGGCCGAGGGATTGCAATCCCTCGGCTTTGCGCCGTTCGAAAGTCGGGGTTCGATTAGCCGGCTTGATCTGCTAGCGGTTGGGCTTGAGAGAGATACTGGCCTAGGCGGATTAGCACTTGGCCGTTTTTGAGAGTCACAATTACCCGGCGTCCGTCTAGTTTCGTGATCTGACCTTCGAACCGACCAATTTCGATCGGGTCGCCCTCGCGAAAGAAGAAGAGGTCGCCTGAGCCTTCGATACGGACCGCCATTTGCCAGCCGTCTTGGCCGTGGGTGGTTCCTGTGAAACGAGCTTTTGCTAGCAGACTCTCGATCTCGTTCGCCAAGGGCTCGCTGCCGTTGGGGTCTTCGAGAATCGCAGGGCGATAAACCGCGAAGATATTACGGCCAACGATCGCTTGTCGTACTTCCTCGAGTGGCGGGAGCACCAACTCGCTAGGACGTTCGGTGAGGCTGTCGTTTCTTTTGCAGTCGTCGAGCGAAAGTGCGTCGATGGTCAACGAAATGTCGAGGTCTTCGCTGTCTCTATTGGGAGAGAGGTTCGCTTCGGAAATTCGGTGCAAATGCCCCGCCCGGTAAAAATGGTAGAGGAAGCCGGACAACTGCGCCAAAGATCCTTGGGCGTTAATCTGAAAACTGATTTCTTGGAAGCGTTGGTTTCCACCTCCTGAAGATTTATCGTCGAGTTCGCTGACGTACAAACCGGAGTCGATCAGTTGCTCTCGAAGCCAGTCTTCGTAGCTCGATTTGGCCATATCCAGATCGGTGGGGAGCGATAGTCGGGCCATTTTTCTGATTTCACTTTGGGCCTGTCGGCCTCGCTCGTTCGCTTCCCGAGCGCGATCCAATGTTTTTTTTACGTTTGCTAGAGTTCGGTCGTTCTTGTCGCGTGCATCACGAAAAGCATCGACGCCCATCGTGCCTGCCCAAAGGACGGCGAGCGCACCGACACCCATCGCGAGAATTTTTTCGCGAGAATTCATTTTTTTGGTTTTTCCTCTCCGTCCGTTTCGCCGTTAAAGTCGACGGAAGCTCGAATCAACCAAAGGTAGTTGGGAGGGTCTTCATTTTCCTCGGCAGTATCGCGTTGGACGCGTCCGGTTCCCTCGCGAAGTCGATTTTCCAGGTCGGCTACTGCAGGATAGGTTCGTAGGGCCGCTTCTATATCGAGACGTGTGCCAGCAATATCAAGATTTTTCAATACAACATCCTGCTCTACGTTGAACGCTTCCGCATCTAAAGGCAACGGTCGTATTCTTTCGCTGAGTTTCTGTAATTCGGTGAGAATATTCACCGAGTCGTTTTGCCAATCGCGGATCGTGGCAGCAAGCTCCTCGTCTTCGCGGAGGCTATCTTCTGATTTGGCGAGCAAAGCCAATTCTTCTCGGGCCGTGTCGGCGACTTCTAGGGGAGCATGAATCGCGGTGTATCCGAGCCAACCGCCGTAGGTCAACAGCGCAACCAGCATGATGGCTGCAAGTGCGTAGGTGCGATGCCCTGCACGTGGCGCGGGACGTTGTCGAGGGTGAAGCAGGTCGACTGGAGGTGCGTTCCCGGAAGCTTCGTCGAGCGCCAGTCCAACCAGTGGTAAGGTGTCGGAGGTCGTGACTTCGGCGCCCACCCTGGTAGAAAGCAATGCCCCGTCGGATGCAAAGTCCATGGGTTGGACATCCAACTCGAGTTGCTTGTCGATCGATTCTGCAAGCTGCGAAACCTCGTCGGGTCTTTTGCCGACGATCCATGCGGTCGCTCCACTCGGTTCGGGATGCTGTTGCGACAGAGCAAGGAAGGTGCGACGTAGCTCGGCAGCCACAGCCGTACTGAGTGCGGGGAGATCGTCCGTCGAAGAAAAATACATTTGCCGAAACAAAACGAGTCGTCCGTCGAGGGTTGCCCAGAGGGTTGTCTCTTGAGCAAACGGGGCCACAAAAATGCGGATCGGTGGCTCGTCGCCACGAGTAGCTCGTCGAGCTGCCGCAGGCCAGCCGAGCGAGAGTGGCACGAAGCGTTTCGGCGTCAGGTCGGCCGCCTTGCAAATTTTTCGCAGCAGAGTCAGTTCTTTAGCTTGCAGTGAAATGGCAAGCACCTGATGGGCCGTTTGATCGTCTCCAGAAAGTGGCAAGAAGTCGAACCCAATCGGTTCGCCTGTGCGCGTGGTGTCGAACCCTGCCTGCATGTAGACGAGGTTGGGTAAATCTTCGGCAGGGCAGGGGGGCAGATCGAGATGCTGCCAAGTAAGCAAGTGCCGGCTGATCGCGAGCACGATCTTGGCTCGGCTAGGTCGATGGGGCGCTAACGCTTTCTTGAGTTGCTGCCCCGTGCTTTCCGCATTGCCAGTTCCTTCCAGTGGAATGGCGATTACGGTGTCGACTTCCAAGTGGGCAACACGACGTCTGGCCACGACTGCGCGAAGCGTATTTTTGTCCCAGTGAATAACAATGACATGGGCCATGGGAGCTGACTTGTGGTGTTTTTATGTTTTTCGTGCTTCTTGTGGCTATTCTACTTCAGGCGATGGAAGAGTTACGAAAAAACTACTTTTGATTGTCCGATTCTTCGCCCAGCACGTTTCGGACGGGCCCCGGGCCGAGTTGGCTTAGCTCCTGGAGGCTGACAATTTTCGGTTTTTCTGCCGATCGATCCAGGATCACCTCGGCTCGAGCCCGTGGACTGGTTCCTTCGAAGTAGCCGACCACTTGGGTGCTGAAAACATCGCCCTCGGAGGTGACGTAAGGAGCCAGTTGTTTCATTTCTTCCAGCGTCACAAGCCCTTTGGCCAAAATCCACACCGGATGGCGGACTTCGTCTCCTGTAGCGCGGCTCACCGATTCACGCTGATTTAGGATTTGGTCGACTACGATTTCGGTCATGCCTGGTATTGATTTCAAAACGGGTCGCGACGCGTGGTCGATGTTGATTCGTCCCGCGATCAGCTTGGCATCGCCGACTTGGGCGTGGTCGAGCAGGTTCAGAAAACCATTGCGATAGGTCGTCGGATCGTCCTGCCAGGGCGATTCTAATATCTGTGTTGGTTCGTTCTCCTTCGCTTGCACGGAAACACGCACGTCGACGAGATCAAAAAGGCTCCCGATTTCTGTTTTCGCCCCTTTCTGCCAATCGATTTCTAGTTGCGAGGAATCGATCGTTTCGCCAACCGGCGTTTCTGCCGCAGGGCCGTTCTGTCGATAGGCGACGATAAACTTGGCCTCCGTTTCATTGGTCGCCTTACGAAGGTCCTCGTAAAGCTGCTCGAGGTCCGGCGCATTCACGTCGATTTTTTCCTTCCCGCTGGAGGTCTCCAGTCGTTCGCGACTATGGAGGGTCAAGTAAGCCGAGATGCCACGGTTCATTTCACCGTCCTTATTTTCTACCGATTCCAAGATGCCTTGTGCTCGTTGTTCTTGGGCATCGACTTTATAGCTACGATTCGAATCGAGTCCGTAGAGCAATTCGGGCGTTATGCCACGGATCATGAGCAACTCGTCGAGGGCCGTTAATGGGCCATTGCGCGGTTGGTAGGCCGGAGATAGAGCTTGATAGTGCGACTGCTCGGCTCCGAATTCTCTTGGCGAATCGTCTTCGTCGAGCCAATCAAGAATGGCGTCGGCCACGGCCGCGCCGATGCTAGGAATGGCCATGAGCCGTTCCCTCGCCGCGTCGTTTTCCTCCTCCTCGACCAAGGTATTGAGATTCAGCTTCGCCGATTCGTTTTCGATTCCGTATCGCAGGCCATCGTACAAACCGTCTTCCATGTCGCTCGCCAATACCGTAAACCGGCCACGAAAGTCGGGCAACGTGTCCTCGATCACCAAGATGCTTTGTAGCAGGTCGGAATTGTCTGATAGCCCCCCTTGTTGGTCGATTTCTTCGTCCGCTTGGGCGAGAATCGCCTGGAGGTATTCGACTCCCGATTCCACCAGCATCCGGGCTTGCAGACGTCGTCCGCTGTAGCGAGTTGCATGGTGTTCGTTTTGCATCAGTGCCAGATAAGAGCCCACCGTCAGCGACATCATGGTCACTACGACGAGAACCAACAAGAGAATGCTGCCGGTTCGATGCGAATTGGAAATGCCGAGGGATTGCAATCCCTCGGCTTTGTACCGCATCGTCATTTTGGAAGTTATTTTCGAGGAACGAAACATGAGGCGTTTTAATTGGGTTCTTGGTTCTGCTCAATGCGCCGTGGGCCCGGTGCTTTTGCTTGAGGCTCGATTTTTGGGAGCCGTACAAAGAGTCGGTACTCGGTGGCGTCTGCCAACTTGGGCTGTAAATCTTCGGGATCGGCGGGCGGGCGCTTGTTGTTGTCGGCCAACGGTTCGTTTGCCAACATCAGGGTGATTTGCACCGCTTGCGGGAGTTTTTCGTGTTTGGCAGAGTCCCACTGGTCAAGCAATTCTTTGCCGTCGTAGTAGGCGAATTCGATGTCGAGCACTTCTGGAGCAAGCAACTGCGGGTTTTCGGTGGCAGGCTCTGATTCTTTGATGCTCGTTGTTTCAAGTTGCAAGATCCAGGCGACGGTCGACATTTGCTCGCGCGTCAAACCGGTGTATTTCAACTGCGCGCTTTCTTTTTGGATTCCCTCTGCTGCAAAAGTCTCGGCAAGCACCGTGTCTCCTTCGCTAAGAAAATAGCGAATCGTTTGTGGCATTTCCTGCGAGGCAGTCTCGTTGCTCGTTTCCTCGTCGTCTCGAGTGATACGCTCCCAGCGCCAAATTGCTGATCGGTCGATTCGTAGTTGCTTTGCCGTGCCGTAGATTCCTAAGACCAAAGCAGCAGCGTCTTCCGTTTCGCCTTCCGAGACCGAGGGATTTTGTGCGTAGTAACGGGCGGCACGCAGGTCGCCGGCGATCTGGTTCAAGACGCCTCTTGCCACTTGCGAGGATTCGACTTGCGAGCGACTCGATTCGACTCGAGTGATCAGCAATTCAAGGGCCGTCATCAGTAGCACCAGCACGACCGCTGTCAGACTGATCGCCAAAATCACTTCGAGTAAAGTAAAAGCTTTGCCGCTTTTTAATTTTTTAGCCACCGTCGCCCTCCGATTCGCCGGAGGTGTCGGTTGACTGATCCTCTTTCGAGCGGGTCAAGCTTTTTGGCATCCAGCGGACGAGGCGATATTTTACTGGGCGAAATCGTTTTTCTAGGTCTTGTTCCACGACGATTTCAACCGAGGTGAGTCCGCTGAGCTTGGTTCGCTCTAGCGAAACCGAGTAGACCCAAGGTGTCGCGTCATCGACTTCCAACGACTCGCGTGATTGCTGGGTGACCTCCGTTTTTCCTGAAATCATTTCCTCCATCAAAGAAGTGGCCAATAGCTGTGCACGGGTCTCTGCTTTCGAGTCGGCAGCACTTTGGCTGGCGAAAGAAATCAGTTCGCCGATCATCGCTGCCGCAACCGCTAGAATTGCTAGGCTAAGGATGACTTCCAAGAGGGTAAATGCGGAGGGAATTCGGAAGTCGGAATGCGGATTCATTGGTCGACCTCTTCGGCGGTCAGCAACTTGCTTCCGCGGCCTGAGCCCGTCAAAGCGCGCAGCGTGGCGCGTTGATAGCGGTCGTTTTCATTGCGGAGCAAGAGACTTGCTTCGGAGGTCGTCCCATTGGGGAAAAAAAGGATCGGGGCCGACCACTCCGCGGACGTTTTACTTTTCAGCGTTTTTACTTCTCGCGATCCCGTGGTCCCGACGATCGCTTGCTGGCCACCTACGAATTCGACCGCTTCAGGAATCGAAGCTTTCAGACGCCATGGGGCTTGGGTTTGGTTTTGGTTTTCTTTGCTTGTTCGAGTTCTTTGGTCGGCAACCCAGGAATCGACGCGGTATTTGCTGCTGTTTTTGGAGAAGCGAAACTGGTAGACCTTGCCGTCCTGGATCGCTCGGGAACGCGTCTTGGCCCAATCGGCAAGCACCTGGTCGGTTCCGCGCTGCAGGCGAAAGGAGGCGAGCGTGCTCTCGAGTGCCGGCTTGGCGAGGCTTGCCATGACGACTAGGAGGATTAGCACTAGGAGGATTTCGAAAAGCGTTAGGCCTTTCTTGCTCCGGCGATCTGTCAGATCGCGGCTATTGCCTGCCTGAGCAAATTCTTCCGCATTCCGCAATCCGCATTCCGCATTCATTCTAGCCGTTTTCCCAGTTGCCGATGTCATCTTCGGTGCCATCTTCTCCGTCGGGGCCGTACGACCAGAGGTCGTACTTGTTGGGGTTCTTGTCGCCTTCAGAGTCGTATTGATAAGAATTGCCCCAGTTGTCCTCGTCTACTTTTTCCATGTAGGCGGCGCCCCATCTTTGAGCCTCGTCAGAATCGCTGGGCTCTTCCCAAAGATCGGTTAGCTTATCTGGGTACCGATTCATTTCTAAGCGGTAACGGTCGATCGCCCCTTCAATGAATCCGATCTGAATGATCGTCGACTTGATGTTGGCTTGGTCCTGGGTGCCAGTAAACACGTTGGCTGCCAAGGAACCCAAGATGACGAGAATGATCAACACGAGCAGCACTTCGATCAAAGTAAAAGCGGCGGAAAGGCGAGAGGGCTGGCGCATGGGAGGGGAGCTCCTGGTACGAACTTCAGTGGGGTGGGGAAATCTAAGGTGGGAGGACGCGGGGCAGGGGATGCATTCTAGCAGAAGTTTACATTGCCATGGCTGATTTTAGCATAGGCATTAGCAATGCCACAACAATCACCAGCACCTGAGAGGCCATGACCAATAGCATGACGGGTTCTACAAGACGTACGAGCATGTCGAGACGCCGCCAGGTTTGCCGTTCTAGCGTGTCTGCGACATCGGTGAGTACGGTTTCGAGCGTATTGGATTGCTCGGCGACGCCGATCATTTCGATGACATCCGACGGAAAATGCCCGCTCGCCATCAGCGGGGCTGCCAGCGATTGGCCGGCGGTAATATTTTCTGCCGCATCGTTGATTGCCTTCGCGAGCACCCGATTGCCGGTTGAATCGGAGCTGATTTTCAGCGCCAGCACGATAGGCACTCCGCCGTGCAACAAGGTTCCCAGCACACGACAAAAACGAGAGACCGCCAGATTGCGATAAATGGTCCCCGCTTGGGGGATGCGTAACTTCCAATGATCGAGAAACCAACGGCCCGACTCGGTCGAGAGTTGCGCACGCAGCAACATCACGAGTCCGCCAATTCCTAAGGCGATGAATATTCCGTAGCGGATTACCGCGTCGCTGAACCCGAGTAGCCAATCGGTGAGCAGGGGCAGCTCGCCGACTTCGCGCAAACGAGAAAAGAGCGATTCAAACTTCGGAACAAAGAAGATGATAAGCACGCTGACAATGACGACGCTAAAGACGAGAAGAAAAATCGGATAGGCCATCGCGCCCATCACGCGGCTTTTCATTTCGGCCTGTTGATCGGTGAATTTAGCGACCCGTTCGAGTGCCTCTTCCATAAACCCGCCTTCGCCGCCGGCTCGTACTATGCTGATTGCTAGCTCGTCAAACGCTTTTGGGTGCCGAGCCATCGCCTCGGCAAGCGACTGGCCTTCGGTAATGCGGTTGTGCAGATCGTCGATCGTGTGAGACAGTGCTGGGTTGGAGGTCTGTCGGCCGAGCACTTCCAGCGAACGCAAGAGAGGCACTCCACTGCGCAGTAGTGCCGCGAGTTGCACATAAAACTGGGCCATCGCCTGAGGTTTGACACGCTGCGAGCCGGTTCGTCCCTTCTGGCCCGTCGAGACGGTCACTTCGATCGGAAAGAGCTGCTGGCCAGTCAGTGTGACAATAGCTTCTCGCTGCGAACCGGCCGACACGACGCCCTCGACGCTTAGCCCAGCGGAATCTCGAGCAGTGTAAGTGTATTCAGGCATAGGAAGAATTCGGATTGCGGAATTCGGATTGCGGAATGCAGATGGCTAATTCCGCATTCCGAAATCCGCATTCCGCATTCAAATCTTGTCTCCTTTGGTGACTCGGAGCACTTCTTCGATCGTCGTGATTCCGCTGAGCACTTTGAGCCAAGCGTCTTGCCTTAGAGTGAGCATGCCGTCGGCTAGGGCGGCTTGGCGAATTTTCCAACTGCTGGCCCGATCGTGAGCGAGCTGACGCACTTCGTCGCTTGTGACACACAACTCAAAAATTCCCTGCCGCCCCGAAAAACCGAGCTCCTTGCATTCTTTGCAGCCCACCGCTCGGTACAACGGTCGCCCGCCCGTCTTAAAATCGTCCCAAGGGAAATCTGTTGGCAGGTCTTCTTGCCGGGGCTCGTAGGGCTCGCGGCATTCGCGACAAAGCGCGCGAACCAGTCGCTGAGCAACAATTGCTTCCAGGGTACTGGCAACCAAAAACGGCTCGATTCCCATGTCGACCAATCGGGTGTACGCGCTGGTTGCATCGTTGGTGTGCAGCGTACTAAACACGAGGTGGCCGGTGAGCGAAGCTTGAATCGCGTTCTCTGCCGTCTCGTGATCGCGAATCTCGCCGACCAGCACGACATCGGGGTCGTGGCGCAAAATGGACCGCAAGGACTGGGCGAATGTGAGACCGATTTTCGCATGGATCTGAATCTGATTGATTCCTTCGAGCTGATATTCGACCGGGTCTTCGGTGGTGATGATTTTTGTGTCTTCGCTCTTGATTTCCAGCAGTGCGCTGTAAAGCGACGTGGTTTTCCCCGAGCCGGTCGGACCCGTCACGAGCACAATTCCGTGTGGCAAACGGATCAACTCGTCAAAACGTTCTTTGACGTGCCCCTCCATGCCAAGCTTTTCTAGCGAAAAATTCATATTGCCTTTATCAAGCAAACGCATGACGATGCTTTCGCCGTGCAACATGGGAATCACGGAAACCCGCACGTCGACCTCTCGGCCATGCACTTTTAATTTGATTCGCCCGTCTTGTGGCAGTCGCTTTTCTGCGATGTTCAGCCGCGCCATGATCTTCAGTCGGCTAATAATCGCGGCCTGAAATTGATTGATTTCTTGAGGCACGGGTTGGGCGTGCAACATGCCATCGATTCGATAGCGGATTTTGATTCCTGAGGGTTGCGATTCAATATGCACATCGCTCGTTCGCGAGTCGATCGCTTCGATAAGAATTTGGTTCACTAGGGTCACCACCGAGGCTTCCTGCGCATCTTCGTCGATCTCTCCGCTTTCGTCATCGATGCCTCCGAGGAGTTCGATTTCTTCCTCTTCCTTGCGCTGAGCGAGCAGGCCTTCAATGGTTTCGCTACCCACACCGAGATGAGTGGTCACACGATTGGCAATTGCTTCTTTGGTTGCGAGCACCGGTTCGATGGCCAACCCCAAAGCGGCCCCCGCCTCGTCGAGGGCGTAAAGGCCCAAAGGATCGGAAGTCGCAATGACCATCGCACCGTTGTGGCGGGAGATAGGAAACAAGCCGTGACGGTGAATGAGTTTTTGGGGGAAATCTGCCAGCAGCGAAACGTCGACCTCGGCGGTTTCGAGATCCATCAATTCCATGCCGACTTCTTCACCCCAGGCGCGTAGAACTTCCGATTCGCTGACGATTCCCATTTCAATTGCGACCTGATCGATGCGCAGACCGTCCGTTTGCGCTTCTTCGGCACGCGCGAGACTTTCGTCGTCGAGCAGCCCATGCTTCAGTAGAATCTGTCCCGAATCCATAGGTTGACCGATGAGGTAAGGGATAAACGGAGGCACACTTGCCTCCGAGATGGCGGTTTCGGACCGCGTGGCGGTCCGTTTATTATGAGCCCAATCGCCTCGCCCTGCAAGTTTCGCTGTAGTCCTAGGCCTGCCGTTTCTGGTAACTTGGCTCTATGGTTGAGCCCCAAGAACTTATGCAATTGGCTATCGAAGCTTGCCGCGAGGGGATGGCCCTCGGGCAGAGCCCTTTTGG
>JAADIN010000284.1 GCA_013151315.1 Planctomycetota bacterium
AGGCCCAACGTCACGGCAAACAGCAACGCCAACAATCCCAAAGTCATCGAGACCGGCATACCTTCGGCGATCACTTGATTGACGGTGTAGTCGCCAAGCTTAAAACTGTATCCCAAATCGCCCCGGACGACATTTCCTAATTCGATCAGATATTGCTCTCTCAGAGGTTTGTCGAGATTATAGCGCCGCTTGATATTCTTTTCGATTTCAGGTTCTAAGGCCCGTTCGCTATCGAAGGGCCCCCCTGGTACGGCGCGCATCAAGAAAAAGGAGATCGTAAACACGACCCAAAGCGTGAGCAGCATCCAAAGGAATCTTCGCAGACAGAAAGCGATCACGGCTGGCCTTTCCCCTTCATGAATTCGTTGGGCTGGTCGCTTTCGCGGTCGATCCAAATGGCCCAAATCGGGTGAAAGTCCTGGACGTTGTTATAAAACCCGCGAACATACGGCTTGACCATATTCTTGGAAACGTAGTGGTAGATCGGCAAGATCGGCAATTCTTCCATCAGAATTTTTTCTGCCTCGGCCAGAAGTTGCATTCGCTCGACCGGCTCTCGTTCGCTACGTGCCGCTTCGATCAGCCGATCGTACTCCGGGCTGCTCCAACCGGTGTTGTTCTGCTCGCCACCCGTGACAAACATATCAAGAAACGTATTGGGATCGGCATAGTCGCCGACCCAGCCCCTTCGGCAAATGTTGTACTGTTTCTGCCGTTGGCTAGAGAGATACGACGCCCATTCTTCGTTGCGGGTTTTGACAGCGATTCCCAATTCTTGCTGCCACTGTTTGCGAATCAGCTCGGCGATCGATTGGTGGGCCTCATGGGTGTTGTAAAGGATATCAATCCGCGGGAAACCTCGACCCTCGGGATAGCCAGCCTCGGCCAGTAGGCGTCGGGCTTCGTTGGCGTTTTCAGAGGCGGCAGTCTGAGGCTGGTAGCCTTCGATTCCTTGCGGCACCAAGCTGAGGGCGGGCATCTCTCCCGCTGCGAGAATTGTGGTCGTGATTTCTTCTCGATTGAGAGCCAGTGAAAGCGCCTTGCGAACGCGGAGATCATCGAACGGTTTGCGAGTGGTGTTGATGAGATAAAAATAGGAACTCAAAAAAGCGCTCGGATTCAGATCGTCGCGCGGAGGATCCTGCTTCCGTAGAATTCGCAAAGCTGGCGGAGGAACTTCCGTGATCCAATCCGATTTGCCGGTCATATAAAGATTAAACGCGGTCGTGATCGCATCGACCGACAGGGCATCGACGACGTTCAGACGAACCGCTTCGCGATTCCAATATGTTTTGCTTTTGAGCAGGCGAATCCGGTCGCGGATGCGGCGGAACTCGATCGTAAAAGGGCCGTTGCAGACGAGGTTTTCAGGATACGTCCATTGGGGCGAGCCGTGCTTTTCGACGCACCGTTGATTGACCGGGTAAAGCGGATAGAAGCCAATCAGCGAAAGAAAGTAGGGCGTCGGATTCTCGAGGGTGATTCGCAGCGTGCGCGGATCGACGACTTTGACTCCGACAGTGCGAAAATCGAGCAGCACTTGTCGGCACCATTTTATGTCTGCTCGTGGCTCATATTCTTCGGCCTGGGCGTCGTCAGTCGGATAGTATTGTTGCTCTTGGCCATCGATTTCCACCGTAAAAATACGATCGTCGCTGCCTTCTTGTTTTTTGATCGACACCAATTTTCCGTAAACCAGAGGGCCTCGCAGGGTATTGATCGCGTCTTCGGGAAGATTGAGCTCGATCTCCACCAGATCGCCGGGCTCAATGCCGCTGCCGCCGCGGCTATAGCGATGGGCGTTTTTGATGTACCATCCCTGATACGCATACTCGGCTGCGGTTCGCGGGCCGAGGAATCGTCGCAGAGAGTAGTAGATATCGCTGGCGGTAACCGGCGTATCGTCCGACCAGCGAGCCTCTTTGCGAAGATGAAACGTGTAGACGGTTTGGTCGTCAGAGATATCCCAACTTTCGGCCACGCCCGGTATCGGCTCAAGCGTCTCGGGGTGCCAGCGGGTGAGCCCTTCGAAGAGACTATTAATGATGCGGTTTTCTGGCGACCCGGTCACAATCGCCGGGTCGAGACTCTTGACTTCGCTTTCGTTGACAAACGTAAAATCGGCAGGCGGCAAGCTGGTGCCGAGCGTTGCCCAGGCGATGCTCACCAGCAGCACCACGAGCATGCACCAGCCGATCAGCGTGCGCGGGTTCACAGGCATTGCCAAAGCTGCTCCGATAGCGAGAACGAAAGGGACGGTCGAGAACAGCTTAACGCCTATTGCCTTTGACTCAAAGGCAACATCAGAAACCAATCTTCGTTAACGTCGTCCGCCAGGACGAATAAATACCAGCAACCGTTACCAGCCGTTACGGCTTGCCGTGGGAAGGTGATCTCAGTTTGTTTGAACATCAACGACACAAACCGCCTCGCGAGCTTGCCCAGCCGCGAGAACTGATCGTCGTCTGTGCCCCACTACGAAGCAACGTAAACCTCTCTCGCATCGCCCGAGCGGCAAGCTGCTGCGGATTAGAGCGAATCATTTGCACAGGCCCGGCGAAGCTCGACCGACGGATCGCCCGCGACGGGGCCGACGCCCTGCAAATCAAAACCCACCGCACGCTGCCGCCGGTGCTGGGCGAGCTACGCAGCCAGGGCTATCGGCTGGTCGGTTTGGAGCAGACGACCGACTCGTCGGATTTGCACGAGTACCGATTCGAGCGAAAGACGGCGCTAGTCGTCGGCAACGAACGGACCGGTCTTAAACCGGACGTTTTGGAACTGCTCGACGACGTGGTCGAAATTCCGGTATGGGGAATGCCGTATAGCTACAATGCAGCGACGGCAACGGCGATGACGCTTTACGAGTATTGCCGGCAGTATCCCGAGGGGTGAGTAAAAGCAGACGGCCGTGTGCCCACCGCTCTAAACCTCAGCATGGAGTTCCTGCTTGCGTTGCGCCAGCAGTTTTTTTCGGTAGCGGCCTTGGACCACGTCGATGACGACCAGCACGCCAATCGTAAAGTAAAACGTGCTCTTCGCCATGGGCTCGATCTGGTAGCCGAAGAATGTCAGATGGGCGAGGTGGCCCCCTTCGCCCAAGAGCATCATGCCGACGATGAACAGGATAAACAGGCCGAGCACTTCGTACATGCGATTGCGTTTGAGAAATTCGGCCACGTGGTCGGCCAGCCAGATCATCAGCGCGCCGCTAAAGATAATTGCGACCGCCATCGTCAAAAAATCCTCGGTGAGCGCCATCGCGGAGAGGATCGAGTCGAAGGAGAAGACGAGATTCATCGCCACGATCCAGGCAATAACGGCGGCGGCCGATTTTTTATTTTTGGCACCGGTGCCATGTCCGACCTCGTCGATGACGAGCATATGCGATATCTCTTTCACCGAGATGTAAAGAATAAAAATGCCGCCGACGAGTGTGATGAGGCTATGCAGTGTGAATTGGCCCGTGAGGAGGTCGGTGAAATCGATCGCAAACAGGGGTGCCTGGACTTGTTCGATGAGTGACATGATGACCAAGAGCAACACGATACGCAGTCCGATGGCCAACCCAATGCCTAGTCGGCGCACAAATTGCTGGCTTTCTTCGGGAGCACGTTTCGACTCGATCGAAATG
>JAADIN010000263.1 GCA_013151315.1 Planctomycetota bacterium
AGACGATCACCACCGCGCCTACCCAAATGTGGGGCTGAAAAATATACGACCCAATACGATCTCTTCGGATCACCAAACCCGACACGGCCAGCCCGAACCCAATCATCGCCGAGCCTTCCCAGGTGACGAACATCAGGCAAAAAGCCACCACCGTTGCCCAAAAATATTTGACGTTGATCGGTCCCGATGGCCTCACCGTCCGGTAAAAGAAGTAGACCACCAGCAGGGTCATGAATTGCAATTGCGAATAATAGCGGGCCGAATTGGCCAAGGCAGCGCAGTAAGGTGAAAGCGCGTAGACGCCCGCTGCCAGGACGCCCACCCACGGGTTGTACATCACCTGACCCACACGGAAAATTAGCAGGATCGTCAGCACTCCAAAGATCGTCGGCATGGTGCGAACGACCAGCCGGTCGTTGTCGGTAAACATCGACACCAACCAATGGCCGTAAGGCACAAGCTCGCTGGTAGATCCCTCCACGGGAGGGAGGTCCTTGTGGATGACAAGGGTCGGATATCCGTATTCCCAAATACTCATCGTAACCGCGTACATCGTGACCTCGTCGGGCGAGAGAGGCCGTGTCGTAATCTGCTCGGTCCGCAGGCGAATGCCAATTCCCACGATCAAAAGCATGAGCAATGGAATCACGAGACGAGAATCCCAAAGCAAAGCGGTCGACTTTTTGCGATCTCGGAAGATGGCAGCCAAGGGGTAATTGAGCCACAGCAGGCAAATCCACTGCAAGGCGACCAGGCCAAGCACGATCAGGACCGTCTCGAACCGATAGAGCCAATAGTCGGGAAACCGAGCGTCGTAAGTCACCAGCATTGCCGATGTCAGAAGGACCGTCGGAAGTAGCAAGGCCAGGACCCCCGGCCGTAACGAACCAAGCTCTTGGCGTCGCCACAGCCCTCCGCAAAAGATACCCAACAGTTCGATCACCGCCCAAGTCGCCAGGGAAATTCCTAGCATGAGCGCCAGTCGCGACAGCTTTTTCTGCCACTCAATCTCGGGAGGCACGGTAAGCGAAACCACCGACCGCTTCTGTCCCGAGCTAAGATTCCTATCGTCTAAGGCCAACAAATCGCACGATTGCCAATCCGCCGAATCGTCGGCAAGATCAAGCCAAGTATTCCCAACTAGGCTGCGCCACTTCCAAGTCGAGTCGCTTCGAAAACGATACGTCTTGCCTGAACGTCCGAGCAGCTCAATATCTGCTCGAAGTTGCGGCAGACAATTCTCTTCACGTAGCAGGAAACGCACACGATTCTCTGCTCCTGAAAGCCAGGCCGAGATGTCGCAAATCCTCATCACATTCGGCGCCGACGACGAGCTCGTGCCAAGCGTGCTTTCCTCGCTTGTCACGACGACCTCGTTGAGCGCCAAACGCCAAGCGGAGGTGGACTGCACTCGCAACCAACCTTGAATGACCGGCTCTGGCGTAACACAGGTTCGCTGGTAAACCAGCGCATGCTGGTCAAGCGATTTCGCACCGATCCACGCTCCCCCCGGCGCCGAGGTGGCAACACTCAGGGGCATATCAAGGGAACCCCTGAATCGCTTCTGCGATCTCTTCGCAGGCTCCCAGTTTTGATCTTCGAAGTCGAGAGACGTCCAGTAGTCTCCCAGGCGATCGATTCGATTGCGATATTTCCACTCACTGTCGACGTTGATTTCGAACACCCCTTCGCCAACACGACACTCCCCAACCACAGAAATTTTCGGAATGTTTTGCAACATCTTCTGTCGGCATACGATGGCAAGGACGTTCTCGCCCTTCTTCAAGTGCGGCTCGAGGTCGCAAGTGATCACCGTGGCCACGAGTTCTGATTTGCTGGATTTGACTAGGCTTCCGTTCACGTAAAACTCGATGGCATCTCGACCCACCAAGTGGATCCATGCCGAGTCCACGCTATTGGGCAAATGAAAAGTATGTCGCAAATAAAGGTTGCGATCTTTACTGTCAGCAGAGCAGAGCACCGAGTCGGTCTGGTCAAACCGATTGGCCCGAATCTCGGTCGGCATTTCAATTTTGCCAATCAACTGACCGAGGCAGGCGCCAAACGCCAACACAAGGATCGCTTCAGACAGTCGGCTGCGAGTTACCACCCTAAGAGCCCTCGAAGTGCCCGATAGTTGATCGTTTTTGGCAGGCTAAACACGCGCAGCGAAGTTTGATAACGCTCTCGTGCGGTACTAAATTCCCCCGCCGCAAAGAAACAATCTCCTATCATCGCGTGAAGGGCCGCCTTCAGACTCCGATCCGCAAGCTGGTCCAACACCGGGTCCACCAGCTCGACCACCTCCTGAGGATTTGCCCCCTGCCAACGTGATCGCAATGCGGCAAGGCAGAGCGGGCGGAAAACGTTCGAGGAATCAAAAGTCATCGCCAAATCCCACCTTTGATCGGCCGCTTCTAATCGACCTTTTCGAAAATCCTCCATCGCCTGGGCGGTCGACAAATCTCCCTTCCAGCGATTCATCAACGAAGGGCTTGCCTTGAGTGACCATTCACGATTTTCCTTGATCGCTGCGATCTCAAGCAAAGCCTGATCGAGCTCGCCGTTTCGAGCTTTTTGGCGAGCGAGATAGTACTGTCGGGCAGCCGAATGCTGGCTACGCTGATAATCGATTTTTCCTTCGAGCATCCAAGTTCGCGGAACTCCCACTAGGCCAGGGAAAAACTCTTTCGCCTGCTCGACATGCGTCGACGCGGATTCAAGCTGTCCCCTCTGTTCAGCAAGCACCGCCCGATGCCAGTGCCATTCCGACGCCAAACGGGGCCAGCTCACCGCGACCAACAGCACCAGCCCCAAAGCCGCCCAACCTCCTGCCACAGCAAGACGCCGCGGCGCTGAACCACTACCGACCAGCAACAGCGTCATCAAGGCCACGACAAGAAAGGTGACGCTACCATTGGGGGTATAATGGACAGCGCTCTCAAAGCTCCCCGCTTCGACAAGCTTTCGCAAACCATTGACACGTGGAAAAGACGTAATCTCTACGACCGGATCCGAAGTGAGGGCCAGAAGACCAACGACGGCATCGTGCAGTTGCGCTTGCCGATCAAGTTCAACAATAATCGCAGGGTGGTTGAGCAACAGCGAAAGCTTACATCCGAGTAGAACCGCAAAAAAAAGACCCGCCACATGCGACATCCGTACCTTCAACACCAGATTGGCAAACAGTCCTACCGCAACCGTCGCCGAGAGAACCATGCCTAGGCTCAGCCATTCCCAAGGGCGCTGGCCTTGAACAAAAGCGATCAGATCAACCTCAGTGTGCCCCATGATTGGCAGACTAAACGCCGAAATATCTGCGCTCAGCGGGGGCCTGAACCAGCAGCAGGTGCCCGGGTAGATGCCAATAAGAAGGGCCGCGGAAAATAAAACTTGCGGCTTCATTGCGAAACTCAGCAGTGCCGTGACTGACTGCAGAGCGAGCCAGATGGAAAAGCCTAGCGCTTGTAAAAACTTCGACGGAATTTGGGCGAAGTTCGCTCTCATGGAGTGTACCCGAGATGTTATTGGAAAAAATCGCATCTTCTCTCGGCAAAACGGGAAACCGTGAGTTGTTTTCCTAGCAATCTACCCATTTTAGGCTATCATCGTATTCTATCAAGACATCGCATTTTCGCCATCTTTACTTTCCGGCGATCAATCCCTTCTTCAGGAGAGTCCCATGATTCAGTCCCGCATAGCCTGCAAAGACCGGGACTTCGTCACGATCGTGTCAGGCCTACCCCGCTCGGGCACCTCGATGATGATGCGTATGCTCGACAAGGGAGGCCTCCCCGTCATGGCCGACAGCATCCGCGTGGCCGACGAAGACAATCCGCGTGGCTACTACGAGTTTGAACCGGTCAAAAAGACGGCCGAGGACGCCAGTTGGCTCGAAGATGCCGAAGGCCGCGTAGTAAAAATGGTCTACCGGCTCCTCTACGATTTGCCCGACAATCGTCGCTACCGAGTCGTCTTCATGCGTCGCAACATGGACGAGATCCTTGCCTCGCAAAAGAAAATGCTCATTCGTAAAGGCATGGCAGACAATGTGCCCCCCGACGAGGAAATTGCAGCCCTGTTCAACAGCCAGCTCTCCAAATTTATCGACTGGGAAAAAAACCAGCAGCACATCGATATGTTGCAGGTCCACTACCGCGAGGTCATGGAAAGCCCCGCCGAGCCCTCCGCCGCCATCACCGATTTCTTAGGCGGCGACCTCGACACCGAAGCCATGTGCCAAGTCGTCGAGCCGCAACTCTATCGAAACCGTTGCTGAGCCGGTCGTTGGCGGTGTCGCCCACGACGCCTCGAGTCAAAAACTGTTTGTGATCAACGACGACACAAACGCCCCAGCGTCTTCGCCTTCCGCTATCCGCTTCACCAGCGCACTGCCCACCGCAGCGGCTACCGCCTTCGTCGCACAGATTTCGGCGACGTCCTCGGCCCGTTCGACCCCGAAACCGACAACCATTGGCAACTCGGTTTCCGAAGCCAAGAGACTACAAAAAGCCTCGATCTCTACGACTTCCTGAGAGCCCGTCCCTCGGCCTCGCGGAACGTAAATGCAGCCAGAACAGTACTGCAACGCAATCCGACGCAACCTCGCCGGCGTGTCGGGAAAGCAGGAAAGCACCGTTTCCATTCCACGCGAGTGGACACGTTCGGCAAAGCGGGAAAGCTTCCCCAACGGCACATCGATCGGCAGCACCGCAGCGGCACCCGCCTGGGACAAGCCTTCGAGAAACTCGCATTGCTGCTGGTCTTCCTCGACTGCCGACCATTGGACCACCGCCACCAGCGGAACCTCGACGTGGCTTCGCGAAATTTCCCCTAACAAATGAAGGGCCCGCTCGGTGTCGACCCCCGCATCGAGGGCTCGCCGATGCGAATCAAGCAAAGTACGACCTTCCCGCGGCGAGGGGTGTGGGAACCCCAGCTCCAGCGTCAGCGCCCCTGCATCGAGCACCTCGTGGGCAACCTCCAGAAATCGGCCCGGCGGGTCGCCAAGGGTCAAATAGGCTACCACCTGGCTACCGTCGCCTGCCGATTCCAATGCCTTTCTCAACGAAGGCCTGCTGGGTTGATTCACATCAGCTCCTTTGCCATCTGCTGCATCAGTTCCGCCACCTGTTCCTGGCAAATCGAGCCATCGCGACGCACCGAAGAGCAGACATCGATCCCGGCCGCACCGCTGGCGTCGATCAATGTGGTGACATTTTCGCACGTCACGCTGGCGGCTAGTAGGAGCGGGATTCCCGGATGCCGATCCCGGAATTGGGTAAGGTCAGACGTGGCAATAGGACCCTCGCCGTGCGGGTCTCGACCGGTCTTTTCAAGCTTGTCGAGCAAAATGAAATTCGCACCGGCGTCGAGGTATTCGGACACCTGATTTTCCTTCAGAAACCGCCCTCCACCCGCAGGAATTTGACGATAGGGAATCTCTTGAATGATCGTCAAATCATCTTCTCGGTAGCAATCGCGAATCGCTCGAACCACACTGGGGGAAACCCGAACGCCAAGCTGTATTGCTCTCACGTCCAAGGTCGCAACAAGCCTCTTCAGCTCCTCGGCCCGATGCACGCCGCTCACCAGCGTAGCGCGCGTTGCCTGCTGCTGATGGCTGGCAAGCTGCTTGGCTCGCATCTCGGTAAGCGCAAGCGGCGAAGGAGCCTCGACAAGCAATCCGAAAAAATCCACCTCCAACCGGCAGAGACTCTCGACCTCGGGCTCTTCTCGCACACCGCAGACCTTTATTACCAACCGACCCATTATCCAGCCTCTCCCGAACCGGTTGCGGCAGGCTGAGCTGCTTCGACGATACGACGCGTTGCTCGGGCCAAATTGTCCGCACTCAGCAAACTGGTTCCGATAAGAATTCCGTCGAATCCAGCTCGTGACAAATGCTGGACCTCCTCGGGGCTCTCAACTCGACTGGCGCTAACCCACAGCCGATCCTCTTGCCGGTCGATCAATTCGGTACTTCGCTCGATTCCCGCGCCCTCGGTCTCGTTGGTCTTGATATCGGAGTTGTTGATCGCGATCACCCCGGTGTATGACTCTCGCAATTCGGCAATCTCTTTCTCGTTCGAAACCTCAACAAACGGCTCGATCGACCGGGCTCGCGCGATCTCCACCAAGTCGACCAGCCTCTTTAGGCCCAGCAGGGGCAATGCCAGCAGCACCGCGGTCGCGCCCGCATTGTGCGTTTCGATGATGGCCTTTTCATTGCGAATAAGATCTTTGCGGAGTATCGGCAGCGACACGCCAGCAGAGGCCACCTCCTCCAACAGCCCCATGCTGCCGCCGTACCAGGAGCTCGTCACCACCGAAATCGCCGTCGCCCCCGCTTCCTGATAGGTTCTGGCAATCTCCGCGGCCGAGCGCCCACGAAGCAGGCTCTCGCCGCCGTATCGACGTTGTTTGACCTCAGCGATAATCGCCAAATTGCCTCGTTGCCTTTGTAGGCGAATCGCCCGACTCAACGCATCACTCATTTTTCACACACTCGCGAAGCCCCTGCAGGACCTGCAGAGCCTCTCCCCTCTTGAGTATTTCCTGCGCACGCTCGTAACTAGCCTCCAGCGTATCAAACAGCGCGAGCTTGTGCATGACAGCCGCCGCATTGAGGGCCACGATGTCCGCCTGAGCTCGACTCCCTTTTCCGCCCAGGATTCGAAGACAACACTCGGCCGCTTCCACTGACTCATAGCCAGCAAGCTCTTCGATCGAGGGGCTCTTGATTTGCAGCGAGGCCGGGTCGAGGGTGCTCCGCTGCGTCTTGCCAGCACGATCGACGTTCAATACGCGAGTCGGTGCCATGGTCGAAACTTCGTCGAGACCATCCTCTGAGCTGAAAAAAGTGGTCGGCACATCTCCGATTCCACGACAAACCTCGGAAAGCATCTCCATGCAGTCGGTCGATCGGGCTCCGATAAATCGATAATCGACTTTTACCGGCGACAATAGTGGGCCCAGAATGTTGATGAAACCGGCTACCCTACGGAACGTCGGTATCGTCAACCCGTGTGCCAGCCTAGCCAGAATGGGGGGATAATACGATGGCGGCACAAAAACGATTCCCGCCTCTCGGGCAACCTCGAGAACCGAATCCCACGACATGCGAAGGGGCATCACCCCAAGTTGGGCGGCAACATCTGCTGAGCCCGATTTGCTTCGCCATGCGCTCGATCCCATTTTCACCACCAAAGGACCGGCGGCAGCAACGACAAAACTTGCGGTGGTCGTGATATTGAACGTCGACACCCCGCCACCGGTTCCCACCATACTCACCGAGGGGCGCCCGACTTCTGACGGCCCGATTGCTGGAGACCCAATTGCTGAAGAAATGTCGCGAGGCTCCTGGAGTCCTCGCAGCGCCTGGACCATGGCCAACGCATCCCCCGAGTCGAGCCGTCCCAGCAAGTAGCCGAAAACCGCGCCGATCTCTCCCGGCGACATCTGGCGAACCTGCGCCAGAAAACCCTCCAGGTCGGCTCTGGAAAAGCCCTCTCCACTGGCCATTCGGTCGAAAACATCAGCCATCAGTACGGTCATCCCTCCACGAAAAAACCAGTCAGCTTTACTGGAAAGTCAACCCAAGCCGGAAAATCAGGGGCAATGAACAAAGTTACCGAACACTTTGGCCTAGCCTAAGAGAACTGCTGGGCTGGCCAAAAGATTGCAACGCAACCCATCTTAACTAGAATATCTATTCTTCCCAAATGACTGGATTTGAATTGCCTAGATATTTGTACAATATCTTCATCTTCCGAGTAAAACGCATCGCATGGGTAGAACGCCTCCAGCAGCCCCGGTTGATACGGAAAAACCGTGGCTAACGACAAAACGGCTAATTTACCCACCCCTAATTCTTAGCTGCGACAAAGCACTAACGATCCCGGATGCATAGACTTTTTTTCTAGAGAACTTTTGCATTGCGTAATTTACGAATTCAGGGCAATATGAGACACATGAGAAATCAACGCAGTTTAGGCAAGGCGAGCACGTGCTCACTAACCCACTTGTTCGAAGTTACATCCTTACACTTCCGTGCGTGGACGCTGAGATTGCTCCCACGTACAACCCCGCCAGTCGCATCCGCGTACCTCTTCCGCAAGCGACACTGATTTGTGTGGATGGAATGGGGGGATGGCGCTACCTGCCGAGCCAAGATAGACACTTTAATCAACCATGGGAATTCACACCGTAGTGGGCTAACTTTTTTTCGATGCTTCCGATAGCGTCGACGGCGTGAAATACGAAAGGGACACCGTGATAAAATCAAATCAATTGGCGGAAAATCTATTTACGACTTCAAAATCTGAGCACGCCTTGGAGCGAGCTCGTCAAAGTATCGCTGGCGGCGACAGCAGCACGATGCGAGTTCTGCCCTATCATCTTCCTTTTGTCGTCGACAAAGGGGAAGGCTCTCGGGTTTGGGACATTGACGGAAATGAATACATCGACCTCAACATGGCTTACGGGCCACTGATTTTAGGCCACCGTCCCCCGCAAGTGATCGAGTCGGTGACCGAACAGATCTCCCAACGAGGCAGTGCGCTCGGTTTCCCCAACGAGTTGAATTCTCAAGTCGCTGAAAAAGTAAAACAGCTCTTCCCTGCGATCGAACTTATGCGGTTTGCCAATTCTGGCACCGAAGCAATCGCCTCCGCGATTCGCTTGGCCCGCACGTTTACGGGACGCAAGAAGATCATTCTTTTCGAAGGACACTATCACGGTTAGAGCGAAGGGCTGTTCCATCGCTACCACGCCGCCGTTGATGAACTCCCCGAAAAAGGCTACGGCCCTGCCCTCTCGGGTACGGCCGGCATGAATGGTGGCCCCCACGAAGCGATCGTCTGCGGTTGGAACGACCTTGACCTTTTGCACCGATGCCTTGCCGAGCATGGCGACGAAGTCGCCGGTTGCATCATGGAACCCGTTATGGGCAACGCCGGAGTCCTCCCCCCCGACCCACAGTTCCTTGCCGGAGCACGCGAGGCGCTTCACGATTGCGGTGCGCTGCTGCTCTTCGACGAAGTCATCACCGGCATGAGAATCGATTCCGGCGGGGCGCAAGAATACTACGGCGTCCAACCCGACATCACGATCCTCTCCAAGGCCGTTGGCGGCGGATATCCGATCGCCCTGTTCGGCACCACACGAGAGATCATGCAGCCGATTCTCGATGGGACCATGTTCCACGGGGGAGTTTATTCGAGCAACGCCATCGTAATGTCGGCCGCCAATGCGGTACTCGACACGGTTCTCGACAATAAGAAGGGGATCTACAAGTACCTCCACCGCATTTCCGACCGATTGGCCGACGGGGTCACCGAGATTATGCAACGACTCGATGTCCCCATGAAGGTACAGCATGTCGGGCCTATGATTTCGATGTTCCTCACCACCAGCCATGTCGAGGAGTTGTGCAACTATCGTGAAGTCCGAAAGCATTGCGACTTCGATCGGTACATTCAGTTCCAGCACGAGATGCAACGCCTCGGGGTCTACCTTCACCCCAACATGTTTGAGCCCATTTATCTCTCCACCGCGCATACCGACGACGACATTACCTCGGTACTCGAACGTGTTGAGGATGCAGCGAAAACCTGCTTGGTACGATGACCGTCGACTTCAGCCCCGACCCCATCCTAAACGCGATCGAGCAGTATCGCGGCACGTTGACCGATCTCGACGCGTCGACTCCTGCTGCCCAGGTGGTCGACGCGGTCCGATTTGCGCACGGTCGAAAGCTCCTCTCCGACGAACTTCGCCAAGCGGGACTCAAGTCGGGGCAACGGGTCGTGATGGCGATCAGCAATGGGCCCCTGTTTCCCGCCATGCTTTGGGCGGTCCTCGAAGCAGGCGGCACGCCGCTGCTCGTCCATTTCGAGCTACCTCCCCTCGAGCTACTCCGAACGGCCGAGCGAATCGGCGCTAGCCATATCGTCTGCAACAACTGGCATCGCGACGACTTTGCCCAATCCGAGCTCTCGGCTGCTTCGATCGACCTCGACTGGGTCCAATGCACAACCGTCCATGTGCCCGAATCCCGTTGGCATGAAGATGCCAACTACCCGGCGCTGCCCGGCGTGCCACTCCACCCGACCTCGGGAACCACCGGCCAGCCCAAAATGGCGATTCGGCCCGGGCAGGCCGCGATTCAGGAAGCGCACCACTATGTCGAGACCATGGATATCGACGCAAACGATACGATTCTCTGCGTCGTCCCCATGAGTCATGCTTATGGCTACGGCATGGGCAACATGGTTTCCATGCTCACCAATGCCAACTTGGTCACGATGCGGCGTTTCAACCCCAGACAGGTGCTTCGCGCCATGCGTGAACACACCCCCTCCATTTTCCCCGCCGTGCCGGCCATGCTCGACCTCTTGTGCCTAGCAGCCGGAAACAATTCGCCCGTCTCGCCAAGGCGCGTCTTGTCGGCCGGCGCACCGCTGACCGAACAAACGGCCTCCCGATTCCTGGAACGATTTGGCACTTTGACCCAGCCCCTCTATGGCACGACCGAAACCGGCGGAATCTCGGTCGGTGTCGGCGACGATCTGCCCACGATCACCGGCTGTGTTGGACGTCCCATGAACGGCGTCGCCACACAGCTAAGGGCTGTTGACGATCAAAAAGGCCAACAGCAAGATGACGACCAGAATGGCCTCGAGAGACTCTACATCAAATCTTCCTCGATGATGGCCGGCTATCTGCGCACCTCGGGCATCGATACGTCTCCCCTCGAGGGGGGCTGGTTCGAAACGGGCGACTTGGCCCGTTTTCACTCCAGCGGAGCCATCCTCCTCAAGGGCCGCCAGACCGAAGTCATCAACGTCTTCGGCCTCAAAGTGCTTCCCCTAGAAGTCGAGGAAGCAATCCGACTCATGCCGGAAGTGGTCGAAACCAAAGTCTACGCCGGTCGCCACCGCAGTGGATCACAAATCATCAAAGCCGCGGTCGTTTGTCAGGGCGAAGTGGGCGAAAGTCAAGTTCGCGCCCACTGCCTCCAGCACCTCGCCCCGTTCAAACAGCCTGAACGAATCACCATGATGGAAGCCTTGCCTCGCTCCTCCATGGGCAAAATTCTCTCCGATCAATTGCCCTAACCTGCTCTTCCCTTTTCCTTCCTTTCCCAAGGAGCCCCTCGCCATGAGCAACGCAACGGATACCACCAAGCTCTCCCAGGTACTGCGCACCGCGCTGATCGAACTGATCTTGCTCGGAGAACAACCGGCAATCACTTCGGCCGAAGAGATCGACGACGACAAGGATTTTCGTGAATACGGATTTACGTCGGTCGACTTCCTCGAATTCGTGGTTTCTCTTGAGCAAAAACTCGATACCGAAATTCCTGACGAAGCATTTACCGAGGCATCGCTGCTGACGGTCAACGACTGGGTGAGGTTTCTTTCCGAACGATGATTCTCAAAACGATCCTCAAAATCTTACGAACCTTTGCCGTTGGTTACTTCCAGTTTCCCCATGTCTGGATGATCCGCGCGATCGGTCCGCGCGCGGCCATTCTTCTCAGTCGCCTCATGAGCTGGTTTCACTGGCTCGCAACTTTCGTGGGCGCAGAAAAACGGACCCGACGTGCCCTGACCGAGGTCAAATCGAAGCTCGACCTCCCTGAGTCGGTGAACACGATCATGCGCCGACATCTGGCCAACAAGCTGCAAAACCACACCGAATGGAATGTCTATTCCACGGCCCGAGGACGAAAGTTCGTCAAAGATTCCTATCGCGAAATCGAAGGCCAACAATACCTCGACGACGCGATCGCCGAAGGCCGAGGAGTCATTCTCCTTTTGTTTCACTACGGACTCGCCCGAATGTCGTTTCCTGCCCTCGACGCCCACGGCTACGAGGTGATGCAGCACGTTTTTCGCGGCGCGACTTATGCCGGAAGCACGTACGACTGGATGGCCACCGCGGCCATGAATCAACTCGCTCGCGCCGACCAAGCAAGCGGATTGAAAATCCTCTACCACCGCCCTATCCAGGCATTTATCACGCTCTCGCGGTCGCTTCGTCGCGGGGAGATTGTCGGCATGAACGCCGACGGCATGATGGGCGAAGACTTTGTCGAGGTCCCTTTCTTGGAGGGCACGATGCGTCTTCCAGCTGGTTCAGCGCAGTTGGCCGGTCGCTCGGGTGCCCCAGTGGTGCCACTGTTCGTCGAGTCCGTCGGAATGTTCGGTCACCGACTGATATTTCACCCCCCCTGCCACGTGGCCGACAGCTCCCCCGAAGCCGTGCAAGCCGCCACCAGCCAGTTTGCCGAGATCCTCGAGCAATACGTCCGCCGCACCCCGTGGGACTGGTGGACCTGGCGTCGATTGCAGCTCGAAGAAAGCGCTGACGGCAAAACCATTTTCGACATCAAGGCCTTGTCGGCCGAGAAGAAACGCTACGTGCAAAGTCTCGGCGGTCAACCGGCCTAGGCAATTTCCCCGGCAGGGTAGCACCTAAGGCGAGCGGCAGATAAGAATTTACCTGAAATACTAGCACGACGCGCAAGCGAGTGGGCCTTTTCACGCTAGAACTCACTCGCTTGCGCGTCGTGCTCGTAAGTTCTCATCTGCCGCTCACCTAACCACTACCTTACCGGCGGCAAAAGCGTCGGTGCGTGTCCCACCGGCACTTGGGCTGTCTCGGCCGGCAGCGTTTTCACGACGGGCCCCGATGCCATCGCCCCAGTCGTCGGGTACGGTTGCCCCGTTGCTGCTGCGGGCGACGTCATCGGCGTCGGCAAGATGCCGTCGTTCGGGGCAGACACCCCCGCGCCGACAATCCGTGTCGTCTGGTTGTTAATCCGCGAGAGGAGCGTACCAGCCGCCTCCAGTTGCGGGTCGATATGCGTGGCGGCCGTCAAGAAGCGTATCGCTTCTGCGGTGCGACCTCGCCGGTGCAGCAACAAGCCCACGTTGTACTGGGCAACTGCCGGCGGATGGACCGCTGCCTGATGATTCACCGCTTCGTCGATGCGGTTCATCTCGATCAGCACTTTGGCAATGTTGTTGCGATACAAAGGCTTCTGAGGTTGATACTGCGTTGCCTGATTCAGCAAATGCAACGATACGGGCAGTTGGCCGAGCCGTGCATGGCACAACGCAAGGTCGTTGAGCACCTGAGCGTTCTGAGGATTCGCACCGGCCGCCAACTGATAGTTTTGCAAAGCCTCGTCCATACGACCTTCACGATCTTCCAGGCGAGCTAATCCCAACAGTGCCTTGAGATTGGTAGGCTCAAGCGAAATCGCTTTCTGGTACATACCGCGAGCCTCGTCGGCTTTACCCGATTGATCACTTAGCCGAGCCATCGAAAGATACAGCTCCGCACTGGGAGGCCCCGACTCGTACCCAAGCGAAATGGGGTCCAACTTCTGTTGAGCCAGCTGAACGACGCCCGAATTCGACGGAGAGGCGACCTTCGGCGAACCGGGGATGATCGTACCCATTGCATTCATCGCACGCTGCGTAAATCCAGGGGTTGGTTGCGAAGCCTGCCAAGTCGATTGTGGCTGTTGAGCAGTCTGCAGAGGGCCGAAAGAACCGGGCCCAGCGCATCCTGCGAAAGCAGCTAGCAGCGTCGAGGTTAAGAACCATTGTTTTCGCACGTGATCACCCTCCTTGGTGATTGCTGTTGGATCCGGCTTCCCCGCCGAACCTGCTGTGCCTCCGACTTGAAGGCACCGACTCGTCTGTTAGTTACTGGTCTCTTGCGAGTGCTTGGTCATCTCAATTCAAAGGGTAGTCAAAGCACTAGTTGGTCGATCCTGACGACGAAGACGTTGAACCTGCTGCCGGCAGCACCGGAGCGGGCTGATTCGTCTGGAAGCCCACAAAAATATGATCAACCGCGCCGGCCGGATGTCCCTCGGCAACAATATGCGTGTCGTTGATGTCTACGATTCCGACAGATGGACTCATGGTCGAGGCCCAACCGTTGATCGAAGCCACACGAGCATCAGTTCTTGATTGGTCAGGTCCACGCTCGACAAAGATACTTCGCCGATGTTGCGGAGCTTGAGACAGAATCCACTTCACCTTCAACTTGCCCGCTTCGGTCAGCTCGTTCGAATCGGGATTGAAATGATAAGCGCCCAACAAATTCTGCCGACGCCAGCCATTGTTCACCATCACCTCGTAGGCGCTCTGAACCGATCGTCGGGCAGCGGGTACATACTGACTCGGCCACATCTGGTTCGACCGGCAACCCGCTTCGCAAGCGCCTAACGCCGACGAGCTACCGTAAAGACCATATTGGGTGTATTGCTGTGCGCTGGCCACGGAAGTGCTGCAAACCAAGAGAAGCACAAAACTGGCTGATATGCTGAGGGTCTTCATTAATCGGGGTCCTACCATGAAGCGGATGGAAGGAGACGATTTCGCCGTACGCTCAAAACCGAACGCACGACGTGTTTCGCTACTGCGAGCTACGGGGAGGCTCTATCTGCCTGCGAAGGGCAGGGCCCTCGAGCGGCATAGCAACGGCGAACTGATCGCATCCACCGTCAGTATCGTCAGAAGTTTTCGCCCGACTGCGTTACTTCTGTTGAAACCCTTTTCTCCCGCGCCGCTTGCCTATTTCAACACTTATATCGGAAGTAGCTCGTTGATCATCGTGATAGCAGCAGGGCCAACCAAGACGATAAAGATCGCTGGGAAAATGAAAAGAACCAGCGGAAAAATTAGTTTTACCGCAGTTTTTGCAGCCTTTTCTTCCGCCAACTGGCTGCGACGCGTACGCATCGAGTCGCTCTGAACCCGCAATGCCTGAGCAATGCTGGAGCCAAACTTGTCCGCCTGGATCAAGATCGCTGCTAGCGCTTTGAGATCGTCGACGCCCGTACGGGCTCCCAGATCGTGCAAAACATCGTTGCGTGCCCGGCCCATTTGAAGCTGAAGATTGCAGAGGCTAAATTCGTCGGCGATGATGCGATAAGACTTTTTCATTTCCTCGGCGACCTTCCGCATCGCCTGATCCAGGCCAAGGCCCGACTCCACGCAGACGACCATCAGGTCCAGCGCGTCAGGCAAACTGTAGAAGATGCTGTCCTGCCGACGCTTGGTCATAAGCCACAAAACAATTTCTGGAAGAAAAAATGCCACGCCAGCAATGGCCCCGGTGTAGGTCAGCGAATCGAGGTCAGCTCCCCGAGTGACTAACACGACCCCCCCGCCGATCAAAAACCCGAGCATGAGACCTACAATCTTTAGTGCCCAGTAGGTTTCTGGCGCCTTCTCGGTCCGAAAACCTGCATGATTGAGCTTGTCACGGGTCTTGCTAACTTCTTCGCTCGTCTTGGGCTGCAAGGGCTTGGACAGCGCGGGAGCAGCCTTCGAGAGCGCCTTGCCCACCGCCCCCATCGAGCCTTTATCGCGGGAGAGTAAGTCGGATTTTCTTCCATTGGGCTCGCGAATGTCTTCGAGCCTCTGTTCGGCGCGAGGCTTACGGTTCGCCATAAAGTCGAGTAACCACCAAGCGAAAGCAGCCGCGCAACCGAAAACGGCAAAGCGCGTAACCATCGTCGAAGTCACAATTTCAGCAAGGAGAATAGACATGTCAGACTCGGATGTTGACGATTTTTCGAATTACCAGTGCGCCGATGAGTTGCGAAAAAATACCGAATATGAGCATCTTCTTGCCCAGCTCATCGGTAAAAAGCAACATCATGTAGTCGGGATTCATACGATAGACAGTAACAAACAGCACCGGCGGCAGTGCCAACAGAACGACGCCCGAGAGACGGCCTTCCCCGGTGAGTGCTTGGACTTGCCCCAAAATTTTGTATCGTTCTCGAATAAGACGCCCGATCTTGTCGAGAATCTCTGCCAAGTCGCCACCCGTTTGACGCTGAAGAACGATCGCCGTGACGAAGAACTTCAGGTCCAGGTTGGGAACCCGCTCACAGATATTCCCCAAAGCCTCTTCAAACGGAATGCCAAGGTTCTGCTCTTCAAATACGCGGCCAAACTCGCTCGCGATCGGATCGGAACCCTCCTGAGCAACCAACTGGAAACCGGCAGCCAAACTGTGACCAGCACGCAACGCCCGAGCAATCAGTTCCAAGGCCTCAGACAGTTGCGAGGCAAATTTACTCAACCGACTCTTGCGACGGAATAATATCCAAAAGAATGGCAAGCCGCTAAAGCAGATGCCAACCACCGGGGCAAGGCCCCAATGAAGACCCGCTACGCCACACAATGCCGCCGCTCCAACGCCAATTCCAACGCACATTCCAAGGAACGTCGCGACAGGCATCTTGACGTCTGCCTGCTCAAACAGTCGAGGCAAGTTGAACCAGTTCGACATCAAGGCTTCAAGAATGCCCTTGCCCTGGTTTTGCTTTGCAATAACTTGGGCAATTTGTGAGAGGTTCGTAGGATCCGTAAGATCCCCTTTTCCGGTCAAACTATTCAGACGGTCTTCGACTTGGATGTCCGACTTGTCACGCATGAACACGGCAGCGCCAATGACCAGCGTGAAAACGCCAATAAAGACCGCGCCAATGATCAAAATGCTGGGAAGCATGATCGACTCGCCAAATTAAGTGGAAAAATTAGTGAAAGCGTAAGCGTCGTGGGGACGAATGAAAAACAACACTTGCCAGGGCCCCCCTCCGATGACCCCGGCAAGTATCTGGTATCTAATCGCGGAGCATAATCCGCTCGCGAAATGCACTCGCAGGCAAACGGACTCCGTTTGCTTCTAGTCGCGAAATGAAGGTCGGTCGAATGCCTGTCGACAGAAAGTGGCCAACCGCGCGGCCATTCTCATCAACGCCTTCTTGCTCGTACTTGAAAATGTCTTGCATGACGATCGTCTCTTGCTCCATCCCCAGAATCTCGGTGATCGCGGTGATCTTACGAGGGCCGCCCGAGAGTCGGTTTACCTGCACAATCAAGTCGACAGCGCTGGCGATCTGGGTTCGCATGGCACGCATCGGCATATCAAATCCGCCCATCATGATCATCGTTTCAAGACGAGCGATCGCGTCGCGCGGCGTGTTGGCATGGCAAGTCGTGAGCGAGCCATCGTGGCCCGTATTCATCGCCTGCAACATATCCGCACCTCGGCATTCCCCGATGATGATTCGGTCGGGACGCATACGCAAACAGTTGCGCACAAGATCAGTCGCAGAAATTCGCCCTTTGCCTTCGATATTCGCCGGACGAGTTTCCAGCCGAACGACATGATTTTGCTGCAACTGAAGTTCGGCCGCATCTTCGATCGTCACAATACGATCTTCGTTTGAGATAAAGCTGGAAAGCGTGTTGAGCAAAGTCGTTTTACCAGAACCTG
>JAADIN010000055.1 GCA_013151315.1 Planctomycetota bacterium
AGCCAAGGATCGTCGGTCACCAGCCATTGCAAAACGCCCGCCTCGTGCAACAACTGCGGCAAAGGGGCTTGGTCGGAAGTTTGCAACGCATGCACTCCCTGCCAAGCGCTCCGATAAAAACCTTTCAAGCTGGGCGAATCGGCCCACAGCCAATCCGCCACCAGCGATCGGCTTGCCAAAGCGTCCAATTGCGGTGTCGGGTGGCTCGTATTTCCATACGCTCCCAACGCCGAGGCTCGCAGCCCATCAACGACTATGCAAATTACGTGGCGTCCATCCATGAAAGCCAGTATAGCGAAAAGGATTGCGAGGCGGGAGGTTGTCGATTGTCACATCAAAAATCAAACATCCCACATCAAACATCCTTCTGCCATTCGTGCCAAACGAGCTGTGGGAAGATCCATGCGTCGTTGAGATAACGCTTTGCCAGTCGCGAGGGTTCGCTCACAAGTCGATGCAGCCATTCCAGGCCCAAGTATTGCATCCAACGGGGCGAACGACTTTTTTCGCCTGCCAAGAAGTCAATCGTCGCTCCGATGCACAAGGCCGCCTTCGCCTGCAAGCGATCGGCGTGCTGGTGAATCCAAAGTTCTTGCTTCGGCGCGCCCAAGCCGACTAACACCAGATCGGGCTCGCAATCGGCAACTGCTTGCAATATTTTTCGGTTTTCGATGTCGCTGTGCTCAAATCCTAGCGGCGGCGAAAGCGTACCTACCACTTTCACCCCCCTCCAGCGTTCATGAATGGCCGCGGCCGCTCGGTCGCCAACTCCCGCCGCGGCACCAAGCAAAAACACTCGCAAGGGTCTTTCTGAGGAGTCTCTGCGAGAAGCTTCCTCAAAAAGTGCCGGCACCAAGTCGCTGCCGGCGACTCGCTCGGGAAGCGCCTTGCGCAAGAGCCGCGACGCCAATACGACGGGGGCTCCATCGGCCAAGACCAACGAGGCATCGCCGTAAGCGTCTCGCAGCCCCACGTTCGACTGAAACATTACCGCATGGTCAACATTTGGAGTCACGACATACTGACAACGGCCGCGACGCTCGCCATAGCACCACTGGGATACGGTTTTTATGGCTGTCGACATATCGACCCCATCGATGGTCATGCCAAAGAGCTGGACTTTTTTCAACCGAAACGGTTGGGCTATTTTACTCGACCTTTTCGGTCCGACGGCGGCCCGGCATCGGGCCCGACTCTGCAGTCCCACGGTTGCCCCCGCCAGCAAACAAACGAGCCAGTGCTCGCTTGGCGAGAGCGTAAGATCATGAAACATCGCGCTCGCTACGTAGGCAATTAACGCTGCAATCGTGAACAAGCCGTGAGCTCGCACCCAACTCTCGGCAGCAGCATTGGAGGCCAACTGCCAAGCCGCCCGCCCCCAAGCGGCGAGCATGCCTACGAATAACACGAACCCAATCAAACCGGTTTCGGTAAGAATACTCAAAAAGGTATTGTGATGATCGAGCTCGCGAATCGATTCCAACTCGATCTGTTGGCGTCGATCCGAAAGATAGGGTAGCTTGCGATCGTAGAACCGCCCAAAACCACACCCGAGCAGCGGATCGTCGGCGACCATCTTCATCGACACATAAAGAAACGACGCACGCTGATAGGCCGAGTGGCTGGCCGAGGCCGAGTCGCCACGGCTGAGGTTCATAAACTTTTGTCCTAGGGCAAGCGTGCCTACTGTTGCGACGATCAACATGCCGGCGATCAACAGGGGCCGCCACTGCCGGGGAAAGTGCAGAAACGGGATCACGGCTAAGCCGCCCGCTAATCCGAGCCAAGTCGACCGCGTGTACGTCAAATAAACCCCCGCGCCCATCAGCCCCATGGCCACCAAAAGGGTCAGTTGCCAACCGCGACTTACGCGAGCCACGAGAAACCAAGCCGCCCAAAAGCAAATTGCCAAAAACACGCCCAAACTGGCAGACATCAGCGCCGGCCCCCGGGCACGGCCAAAATGCAAACCGAGGTCGGCATCGGAGATAAACCGCGGATAGACGGCCCACCATTGCTGGGTCACCTCGGCAATGCCGGTCACGGCTAGGTAAACGCCCAACACCGAGAGCACGGCGAGTAGCGATTTCCAAGTCCGCTCGTTGAGTTCCGCATTTCGCACCACCAAGTACAAAGCGGCAGGCATCCAAAAACTGGCAATCAGTCGCCACATCGGCGCGGCGCCTGAAGCGGCTTCCATTGCCGAAGGAGTCAGCGCAAAGCGGACTGTCAGATAACCGACAAAAAGCGCCGCCAACCAATCGGCACCCGTCAACGGGCGTTTTTCGAGGAGTCCTTGCCGCCAACGCCAAGCGAGCAAGCCAACCAAGCCGACCAATAAAATTCGGCCCAGCGTGAGCGAGATTGGCCCGAACCCCATGTGCCAAAAGTGATGATTAAGAATGTATGCCAGCGCGACGAACACCGCCCCGCCAGTCCAAAGCGACCCGTGTTTGGCGTAAACCAGCGCCCAAATCATCGCCGCAGTTGCCAAGATTAAAAGGATTGCTGCCATGCGTGGACTCGCTGTTATTTGATGCTCAACCGTATGTCTTGCCGGAACTGTGCAGTGCTTGTTCTAGTCGAACGACTAATCGACATAGCCGGAACGAGCCGGAACGGCCAGCTCCAATGATTCCTCAACAAGAGTAGCACTGCGATAGGCAGTAGGCCTTGTCGGACGAACAAATTTTGCTTCGCCGACTGCGGATTCAGGAGAACCCGTTGGCACTGGAGCGACCGTCAAAAATACCCAGCCTAATCCCAATACCAAGCCCCCAAAACTACCGATCGCCAATACCGAAGCACGACGCAACCCGAGCGGGTCCGAGCCGACTTCTGGCCTGTCGATTGGCGTCACCAGACTGACACTTTGGGCAGCGACCTGTCCGGCGCGAACCTCGCTCAGTTGTTTTTGAGCCTGATCCAAGACCTCTTGGCTCGTCTCGGCGGCGGAAACCCGGTTGGAGTACTCAACTCGCCGCTGAGCCAGACGGTCAAGCCGCCTCTGAATATCTTGGAATTGCAACAGAATCGTCGCGTAGCGATCTTGATTCAGGCCAAGCTCGATCTCAACACCTTGGACCGCCACTTGAAGTTCTCGATGCAAGTCGTCTCGAATTTGATTGACCGACTCGATCGAAGCCAACACTTGCGGATGCTCTGCGGTGCGGGTTCCACTCAACCGTGCGGCACGAAGCTGGGCATCTACCAAACCATCCTTCAGTCGCCGAAGGGTCGGCTGCGATGTCAACAAGCTGCTCGGCATCGCGATCAACTGCTCGGGGGCTTGCTGAGCAGCATGCAAAACCACCAAAAGTTGCTCCGATTCCAGGGTTCTGGCTTCTGCAAGGCGGCTTTCGTTTTTCAAGCTGACGACCTGCTGACGCAAATCGCTCTGCCCACTGTTGGCCGAGTGCAGCATCCGCAGCTCGCCCAAGTCGGAACCTATCTCGGTTTCGAACTCGACAAGACGACTCGTCTCGGCGTCATGGGCTTTGCCGACAATTGCTACTTGGCTTTCTAATTCATCAATCAAGCTCTGCGAACGCTCGTTTCGCAATTTTCGTAGGCGAAGATCCAACTGGCGTCGCAGCCCATCAACCAACTGCCCAGCACGTTCGCTATTTCGGTCTTTCACGTTCAGATAAAAAATTTCTGTCTTGCCAAACTCGGCACCGCCTGGCGGACGCATATCGACACGCTTCCGGAAGGTTTCGATTTCTCGGCGCGAAGGTTCGTCGGCAATCTTCCCCGTCTCGGCCTGCTCCACAGATTTCAAGGTCTCCGAAAGCACTTGCCTGCTCTTCACCAACTCGAGGATCGTCTCTTGAAAAGTTCGCATTTCGTACAGGTCCGCAAACTTCCCTGGCTGATGCGAAGAAGAACTCGAAGCCTCGCCACGCACGACCAGCGCTTGCGACGCGCCCCAATAGCGGGGCATGAAGACCGCATAGGTGGTCGCCAGCACAGCACATACCAGGGTGGGAATCATCCATCGCCTGCGGTACACGGTCAGCAGTCGCACACATTCGGTCGGAGTCAGTCCAGGAGGGTTTGACGTCATGAAGAATTCCTTCGCACAGGGGGTAGCGGTCGAAAAAGCCCTCGTCGGCCACGGCAGACTTCAGGCGGCTGGACAGGCATCCAAGGCAAGTCACGCGCCAAAGCCGCCTTGGTTGTGCCCAAACAGTCATAAAACAGCACTTAAATCTTTTCCATCAAATGATTTAGGGTCGATTTTCCGTTTCTCCCTCCCTACGGCGAGTCCTCTGTCGGTCACGTTGCATAAACGCAACTTGTTGCCCGATTACGACATGGTTTTCCTGCCACCAACTCGGCTGCAAGCTTGCTTTTAACCTATTGTTGAGAAACCACTTACACGCCTGCCGTGTTTCCGCTCTAGCTCCGATTCCTTCCTCCACAGCCCCACGAAAGGGCCGGTGATGCACGTCCTGCGTATCCAGCAACTCGACCGTCTCTTGCCCTACCACGAGCAGTGGGATCGACTTGCAGACGGCTGCATATTTCGCAGTTGGGCTTGGCTCTCCACCTGGTGGAAACACTACCAGTCGTTACGACCGGCCCAATCATTAAACGTCCTGCTTGTCTTTAACCCAGAACAGGGGGACACAGAGCAGGGAGACCCAGAGCACGGAAAATCAGATCCCGAACATCTGGTCGCCGTCCTGCCGTGTTATTTAGACACCTCGCTGACCCGCGGCAAAGTCCTACGACTGCTCGGCGATGGCGAAGTCTGCAGCGATCATCTCAGCCTGCTCGTCGATCCGGCCAACGCCCAGCCCGTTTCGCAAGCTCTTGCCAAACACCTGGTTCTCCAGGGAAAAGAATGGGACCTGATTGATTTCCCCACCCTCGACGAGCAGGACGAAGCGATGAGGCTGCTTGCTTCAGCGCTGCGGTCGCACGACTGCCACGTCAGCCGTCAGGCGGGGCCCAATAGCTGGTCGATCGCGCTACCCGGCAGTTGGGAAGAGTTCCTAATGCTCCTGTCAAAATCTCATCGCAAACAACTTCGCCGTTTAGAAAAGCGCGCACTTAATACAGGTCTGTGTGTCTGGCATTTGGCGGAAACGCAACAAGATTTTGATATCGCCTGGACGATCCTCGTTGATCTCCACCAGCGCCGCCGCATCAGCCTCGGCGAACCCGGATGCTTTGCGTCGCAGCGCTGGTCCGATTTCCATCGCGACGTCGCACAACAATTGCTTCAATCAGGTCGTCTACGACTCTCGTGGTTAGAGTTAGGCGGACAACCGGCCGCCGCGGAATACAACTTGGCAGGCCACCAAACCACCTTTGCCTACCAGGGAGGCATCGATCCGGATCGGCTCGAGGAAGGGGCAGGGCAACTATCGTTGATTTACACGATCCGGCACGCCATCGACGAAGGCCACCTCGCGTTCGACCTGCTTCGAGGCGACGAACCCTACAAGCCGCATTGGCGCGCCACCCCTCGCCCCACGGTCGACTTCCAAATCGTGCCGCCCCGCAACTCGGCCCGATGGCGTTACCAAGCTTGGAACTGCTTGCGCGGTGCTGGCCGATTAACAAGAAAATTTGCAAACAGCTGAAGGACGACGGAAATGCTGCTGGACAACATCAAGACCCCCATGCTCGGCCTCTACTACTTGGCTACCTTGCCGCAGCGGCAATACGCAGCGACCCAGCGCGAAGCCCGGTGCCAAGTCCCGGTGATGGTCCTGTTCTATCATCGCGTTGCCGACGAAAACCCCAACGGTTGGACGATCTCCAACGCTCGTTTTCAAGCGCAAGTCGAATGGCTTCAGAAGCGGTTCGAAATAGTTACGCTCGAAGAAGGTCAACGACGAATCGCCGCTGAGCAAAATGATCGACCCACCGTCTGCATCACCTTCGACGACGGCTATGCCGACAACTGCACCACGGCCATCCCTTGGCTACTCGACCACGACATACCATTCACCTACTTTGTGGCGAGCAATCATGTGCAATCGGGCGAACCCTTTGCCCACGATATCCAGTGTGGACAACCCTTGGCTCCCAACACGGCCTTGCAATTGCGAGAAATGGCAAAAGCGGGCGTGGAGATCGGCGCCCACACGCGAACCCACGCCGACCTGGGGGAAATGACTTCCGAAAAAGCGATTTACGACGAGATCGTAGGATCAAAGCGCGATCTTGAGTCGCTGATCGACCGCCCGGTACGCTACTTCGCCTTCCCGTTCGGCTTGCCAGAGAATCTATCCACCGCCGCGTTTCGTGTCGCATTCCAGGCCGGACTGTGGGGTGTTTGCTCGGCCTATGGGGGATACAACTTGCCCGGGGACGACTCCTTTCATCTGCAAAGGATTCATGGCGACCCGGAGTGGTCTCGCTTTCGGAATTGGCTTACTGTCGATCCTCGCAAGCTAAGCCGCAAGCGGGAATTTAATCCTAAAGACTATCGCAATCATTTTTAGCTCAAACAAAGAATTATAGCCACGGATTGAACACGGATGAAACACGGATGAAGGAAAGAGGGGATTTGTTCTCCAGGCCAAACTTGTCTGTGTTCAATCCGTGTTTCATCCGTGGCTAGTCTTCCTTCCACTTTGATTTTTTAACGTCGCCATGCCTACGCCGAAGCCATCATCCACCGAACCAAGCTCACGGCTTAGGACCGATACGCTCGCTGCCAGCGTGGTTATCCTGTTGGTTGCGACGGTGATCCAGCGCACGATTGGTTTTGGCCGCGGGGTGCTCTTCTGTCGCTGGCTCTCGCCAGAGACTCTCGGGCAGTGGGAAATGGCCTACAGCTTCCTGCTCTTGGCAGCGCCACTCGCCGTGCTGGGCGTGCCGGGCTCTTTTGGTCGCTATCTTGAACATTTTCGCCAACGGGGACATTTACGCACCTTTCTTCGCCGGACGACGGTCTGGACGGGCCTCTTCGGCACCGCCGCGGTGACTCTCGTCGTGTGGAAAGCTCCGCAATTTTCCCGCCTGATTTTTGGGTCGAACGAAAACGCTGGACTCGTTCGCAGCATTGCTCTTTGCCTTGCCGCGATCATCGTCCACCACACGCTCATCTCGATTCTGACGGCCCTGCGACTGTTTCGTGTGGTCTCGATTATGAGCTTTTGCCAAAGCCTTCTATTTGCCGGCCTCGCACTCGGGCTGCTGACGGTTGATGCAAGTGTATCGAGCATCGTGACCGGCTACGGCGTTGCTTGCTTGCTCGCTTCGCTAGGAACTATTGCCTGGTTGAGGCCCGGGCTGCGAGACATTCCGCAGCCTATCGATCCGCTTCCTCAGACCGACTTTTGGCCTCGCCTCTTACGGTTTGCTTTTTTCGTTTGGGTCACCAATCTGCTGTCTCAACTGTTTACGATTATTGATCGGTACATGATTGTCCATTATTCAGGCCTGGATTCTTCCGAGGCTCTGCAGCAGGTGGGGTATTACCACAGCAGCCAAATCGTGCCACTGCTTTTGGTTTCCGTAGCTGATCTGCTTAGCGGCATGATGATGCCGCACCTCAGCCACGATTGGGAAGCCGGGCGACATGAGCAAGTTGGCGAGCAATTAAATCTCGCCGTCAAGCTCATGGGACTTGCCATGTTCGCCTTTGGAGTAGTCGCTTTGCTGTTTGCACCGCTTCTATTCGATGTCGTCTTTGCCGGCAAGTATACCGGTGGACTCCTCGTATTTCCTTGGGCGCTTGCCGCTTGCATTTGGTACGGTTTCTGTCTGATCTCTCGAAACTATCTCTGGTGTGCCGAACGATCACGGCTCGCCACGGTGCCACTCGTCTTGGGACTAGGCTTGAATGTCCTTCTCAATCTGTTGCTGCTGCCGATGTGGGGCCTCTTAGGTGCCGTGGTCGCGACGGGCATTTCTACGTTGGTCTGCTTGGCAGCAACTTTGTGGCTAAGCCGCCGACACGGCATGAGGCTCGACCGAGGTACTTGGCTGCTTGTCGCCACCCCTTTGGCGTTGACCGCTGGCACTTCGACAGCGGTAGCCACGTTATTGGTTCTACTTGTGGCCACGCTTGGCACCAATCTTGTTTTGACCCCCGACGAACGAACCCAGCTTCGCGACCTACTGATTCACTCCTTAGCCAAACTAAAACCCTGGCTAAAACGCAGTCCCACACCCGCCGGAACCGCCTAATTTTTCCCCTACCGCCTCACTATGCTCCGAATCCTATTTGTCACAACCAGCATGCCCGTCGGTGGCGCTGAGACGCTGCTCGTCAATCTCGTGCGCGGTCTTGATGCGAACCGTTTTGCGCCAGAGATCGCCTGCCTCAAAGAGCCGGGGCCCTTGGGCGAACTGCTCGCCAAAGATTTCCCCGTGCATAGCAACCTCTTAAGCAGCAAATTCGACTTGCGAATTCTCCCGCGTCTTTGCAAGCTTCTGCGGAAACAAAAAATCGACGCGGTGATTACCGTCGGTGCCGGCGACAAAATGTTTTGGGGACGACTCGCCGCACGACTCGCAGGCGTACCGGTCGTTATCTCGGCACTGCACAGTACCGGTTGGCCTGACTCGGTAGGACGACTCAATCGACTGCTCACGCGCTGGACCGATGCCTTCATCGGCGTTGCCGATGCGCATGCCGAGCATTTGATTGCCTGGGAAGGTTTTCCGCGTGAGAAAGTCCACACGATTTTCAATGGCGTTGATACCGCGATTTTCGCCCCAGGCGACCGCGAAGCCAAACGGCGTGAACTTGGTTTGCCTGTCAACGCGCCGGTCGTGGGCATCCTGGCCGCCTTGCGACCCGAAAAAAATCACGAGCTCTTCCTCGACGGCGCCAAACAAATCCAACGCCAATTGCCTGACGCTCATTTTCTTGTCGTAGGAGACGGACTCCGAAGAGAATCGCTCGAAAAGCGGGCAGACGAACTAGGAATCGCAGCCGTGACGCATTTTCTCGGCTCGCGCTCCGACGTACCCGAACTGCTACGCACGCTCGACGTACTGGCCCTGACTTCGCACAACGAAGCAAGCCCCGTTTCGATCCTCGAGGCCCTCAGCAGCCAGATTCCGGTTGTCGCTGCCGAGGTCGGGTCGGTACCCGAAACCGTGCTGCCCGGCGTCACGGGCCAACTGTTTCCCGCCGGCGATTTGGATAGTTATGTTTCGCACACTGTCGAGCTCCTACGGAACCCGGCCCTGTGTGCCGAGATGGGAAGCAAAGGCCGACGACGAGTCCTCGAACAATGGTCGCTCGAAGCGATGGTTCAAGGCTACGAGTCGCTTCTCAAGCGTCTTCACGCCACCGCGACATGCTCTCCGCTAGACATTACCAAAACGCCTTCCACTATCACTCCGCATCGAGCCTAGATACGATAAGGTGTCGGCAGCAGATTGCCTCCACGCGCCTTCGTCAGATTGCATGATCACCGAGACGTTACTAACCTGGATAGCGCGAATTATTAGCGGCGCAAGTGTCCGTTGGGTCGAATCCCATCCCGACACGTGCCAACGCGTCTACTTTGCCAACCACACCAGCCACCTCGATGTGGTCCTGGTTTGGTCGGCGCTGCCCACCGAAGTACGACGGCTCACTCGCCCCGTAGCTGCCAAAGACTACTGGGATCGCGGCTTTCTTCGTCGCCACCTCGCCCAAGTCTTCAACGCGATGCTCATTGATCGTAAAAAAATCAAGGTCCACCAAAGCCCCATTGACCTGATGCTCAGCGAGATTGGCAACACCCATTCGCTGATTATTTTCCCCGAAGGGGGACGAAATCTGGATCAGGGGGTCGGCGATTTCAAAAGCGGACTGTATTATCTCAGTAAGAAACGTCCTGAACTAGAATTGATCCCCGTGTACATCAACAACATGAATCGCATCTTGCCGCGCGGCGAATTCCTGCCGGTTCCCCTACTCTCGTCGCTCACGTTCGGCCCGCCGATTTGGCTTGAAGCCGGCGAGCCCAAGCTCGAGTTTCTCGCGCGAGCGAGAGAAGCCGTTGTCAGCCTCAAGGATTGCTAGCCATGATCAAAGACTGGGCATTGCTGGGCATCGTGTTGGCGCTGCTTGCGCTGGCGACCATCGCTGGTCGCTGGCTGCAAAAGCAAACTTCGTTGGGACTCGACGATCGGTCAGTCGACTCGTTCAATAGCCGGGTCAACGCTTGGTGGTTTTTTAGCATCGTCTTGGGAATCGCCTTTTTTCAGCCCACGCTGACGGTTCTGCTTTTCGGTCTGCTGTCGTTCTGGGCTCTGCGCGAGTTCATTACGCTCACGCCCACGAGCCTAGGCGACCATCGGGCCCTCTTCTGGGTCTTCTTTTTCTTTACCCCGATGCAGTTTTTCCTCGTCGCACGCGACTACTACGAGTTCTATAGCATTCTCATCCCCGTCTACGCGTTTCTGTTTATCGCGGCCCGCGTGGCGATCTCGGGCGACTCCCACCGGTTTCTCGAACGGGTTGCCAAGGTCCAGTTTGGACTTTTGGTCTGCGTCTATTGCTTGAGCTTTGCTCCCGCCCTCTTGTTCCTGAAGTGCAAGAATATGGACGGCGACTACGCCAATGCGCGACTGCTTTTTTTCTTCGTCACGATGGTTCTTGTCGCCGAGTTGCTTCAGTTTATCTTCGGGCGATTGTTTGGCAAACATCTCATTGCCGAAGCCATCGATTCAACGCGCACCTGGGAAGGACTCTTGGGCGGCGCCGGCGCGACGGCAATTCTCGGCCTGTCGCTCTACTGGGCAACCCCGTTTCCTTATTGGTGGCAAGCCGCGGCCATGTCGGCCCTGATCGCCGTGATGGCCTCGGCCGGCGCGATGACGCTGGCCGCCATCAAACGCGACCGCGGTGAAGTCTCCTCAGGCACACTTATCGAAGGCCACGCGGGAGTCCTCAACCGCATCGACGCGGTTTGCTTTGCCGCTCCTGTTTTCTACCACGTGACCAAATACTTCTTTGGAGTGCATGGTTAACCGTTCAGGGTCAGCCCCTAACGCAAGAAGCCGGCGAGAATTCGCCGGCTTCTTTGCTTTTCTTAATCGTCGCCGAACCAAAATTGGTTCTAGGCCAAGATCGGTTCTAGACAGGAGTTACATTCTCAGCGCGGGGCCCTTTTGGACCTTGCCCTTCGGTGTATTCCACTTGCTGGCCTTCTCGTAGTTCATCGAAACGGCCTCCTTCCACGTTGGAAGAGTGGAAAAACATATCCTTGTTCGTCCCTGTGTCAATAAACCCAAACCCTCGGTCCGTTAGTCGCTTAATCGTACCCACAGCCATTGCATCAATCCCTAAAAAAAGTGTCTCATCAGCCCAGCCATAACGAGCTAGCAGGGCTTCTTTCAATGGTGGATTATTGTATCGGATCAACCCGAGATAGCAATCCTAAAGCGTCTCGAAGCGAATTTTATCGAAGAAAACCCGAAAACCGCGGCCCTCAACCCCCCAAATTAGCAGGTTTGGCAATTGGTTCGCTCCGCTTCCCGTCCTAAACAGGGCTGGGCAAGCCGGTATTGGCACCCGTAGCCGGAAACGGCGTTTGCTAACTCGCACCGGTCCGTCGACAATCCAACCCGCGCCCGCATTAGAATGCTCGTGTGAATAATCTCCAAGGAAAAACACTTTTCACCACTTGGTTCTAGCCGGAGGACCGGGAAGGCGATTGCGCGTTGCCGAACTCCCGAGATCATGGCCGACGCGGCATACGCGATCCTCACCAGCGACAGCCGCCAGCACACGGGCAATTTCCATGGCGACGAGCAACTGCTGCGTGAGCGTGGGGTGACGGATTTCAGCAAATATGCGGTCACTCCGAGAGCGGAGCTGCTTCCTGATTTTTTCGTTTAGGAGGTTACACGCTTTGAAGCCGAGGGATTGCAATCCCTCGGCTTTGACCGGCAGAACCGGAAAAACGTGATTGAAACTGCCCCGAAATTCCGCAAACCAAACCGTGGAGAAAATTGTCGTTTAGAGTACAATACACTTTTATCCTCGGATCTATGGAACAGAAGAAGGAAATGGCATGGTCGGCACCAAGTCTCGGCTCTTGGCCGTGGTTGCTTTAACACTCATGACGTATGTGGACTGCGCTTTCGGTGCAACAGCTACCCATCGCGTGCGGATGTATTTCAACGTAGGGTCGGTAGACATCGATCTCTATGGCAATGAATCTCCACTGCATGTTGCAAATTTCCTGGAATACGTAAACGACCAAGCGTATGATCGCACATGGATTCATCGTTCGTTTTGTTGCGGCAATCTTTCTTTCCTCCAGGGAGGTGAGTTCTATCTTCCAGAACCTGGCGATAATGCTCCGGATTTAAATAGTGTCGTGTCAGGCGAAACCGTCCTTAACGAGTATGATCCAAGCAACGGATTGACCAACTCACCTGGCACTCTTTCGGCTGCCAGAACTGCTGATCTCGATAGTGCTAGGAATGGTTGGTTTATCAACACGACAGACAATTCAACCGCATTTCCTAACTACACCGTTTTCGGGGAGGTGACTCGAGGATTCGACGTGGTCGAGTTCATCTCTTCGCTACCCATCAATCACCCTTATCTCGCTTCCTTTGGGTACGGCACGGCCCCCATAAACAACAATGGGTATGTTTATCAAATGCAAGTCGTCGAACGGTCGCTACTTGATGGCGACTTTGATTCCAATGGACTTGTCGGGGCGAGCGATCTTGCCCAGTGGGAGCAAGGTTTTGGCCGCTTGCAGATCGAAGGTCCAGATTTCAATGGAGACAAAGAAATCAACTCCGACGATCTCAGCAATTGGGAGGCAGGTTTCGGTCGTTTTGACGGCCAGACTACTTTTGCCGACTTTGAGGATGGCGATGCAAACCGAGATGGAACCGTCGATGGATTCGACTTCCTTCGTTGGCAACGCTCCGTTGGCTCGACGACCGACGTGGCCGCCGATGGCGACGGGAATGCCCAGGTCGATGGCTTCGACTTTCTTCTTTGGCAGCGTAACTTCGGGGCAACGACTTCTACCCTCTCCGGAATTCTCGCCGTGCCCGAGCCCACCTCGTTTTTCTTGGCCGTCGCGGCCGGTCTGCTTGCCTTGTACCGCCCCCGTCGATAGCAAAGGGGGCCCGCAACCGCCACCCAACCCCTATTTTCACCCCCTGGGCCTTTATTGCGCCTTGACTTGGGGCTAGAAACGGGTAGGATATGGCTTATTACAAAAGGTGCGAGACCGCTCCCTCTGCTTTCATGGCCCATTTTTGTGGCCTAGTACTGATAGCACGGAACGGATCATTCGACAGTAGAAATTGGCGGCCATCGGGTATAACTGCCCGGTATCTTGCTTACGACCGCGACTGATTTTCTTGCCCCTCCAGCACCGGTGATGCGATTTTTTGCATTCCGCATGCTGTCCATGGCATCCCAAATAAAAATATCCGGCTGGGCTATCGTTGCCCGGCTCCCGCCTACGGTCGGTCGTCATGTCTTCGATCCTCGCCGTACGGCTGTTCCACCATGTGCGCGCTAGAACCTATGCGTTGGCGCCAAAAGAAAGAAAGAGATTACGTTGTCAAATTTTTCAGATTTCAATTTAGCTAGCCCCTTGCTCCGTGCCGTCGAGTCGAAAGGCTACAAGACCGCAACGCCCATCCAGGCAGAGGCCATCCCCCATGTGATGAAGGGTGGCGACTTGGTCGGCTGTGCCCAAACCGGCACCGGCAAGACGGCCGCATTCGCGCTGCCGACGCTGCACCGATTGCTCACCGCAGGCCAGCGGAACACCCCATCGAAGCAGGGTAAGAAAATTCGCGTGCTGGTTCTTGCTCCTACCCGCGAGCTTACGGCCCAAGTCGCCGACAGCTTTGCCGCCTATGGTCGGCATACCAAGCTACGCCATTGCGTCATTTTTGGTGGCGTCTCGCAAGTGCCGCAAGTGCGCAAGTTGCGAGCCGGCGTCGACACCGTGATCGCCACCCCGGGCCGATTGCTCGACTTGATCGAGCAGGGGCACGTCGATCTCACGCACGTCGAAACCCTTATCTTCGACGAAGCCGATCAAATGCTCGACATGGGTTTTATTCACGATCTGCGGCGGATCGAATCGCATGTGCCTCCGGGTCGACAGACGCTCATGTTCTCGGCCACGATGCCGGCCGAGATTCGCAAGTTGGCCGACCAATGGTTAGACAAACCCATCAACGTAAGAACGGCAGCCCTCTCTGCCCCGGCGGAGAAAGTAAAACAGTCGGTTTACTTCGTTGATCGGCGCAACAAAGTTCGGCTGCTCGAGCTCTTCCTCGAAAAGGCAGCCGGCGGGCGAACCCTGCTGTTTTCCCGCACCAAGCATGGTGCTGACAAAATCGTCAAACACCTGCTCAAATGCAACATCCGCGCTACGGCCATTCATGGCAACAAGAGCCAAGCGGCTCGCAAGCGGGCCCTCGATCAGTTCAAGTCGAAGGCCCCACCAGTGCTGGTCGCCACCGACGTGGCTGCCCGTGGACTCGATATCAAAGACGTCGAGCATGTCATCAACTTCGACCTGCCCGAAACGCCTGAGACCTATGTCCACCGCATTGGCCGCACCGGCCGAGCGGGTGCCGAAGGAAAGGCGATCTCGTTCTGCACTTCCGACGAAGTTTATCAACTACGTAGCATCGAGAAACTGACCCGCCGCAAGATTGACATCGCGGTCGACCATCTCGATATCACGACCGACATTGCCCCGCCGGCCACCACGGCCCCCGGCAAATCTTTCCGTCGAGGCCAGCAAAAGTCGGGCTGGAAAGGCGGCGGCGGTGGTGGTCGCAAAAAAGGCGCAACCACGGGCAGCCGTTCCAAAGCGAGTGGCGGAAAACCTGCCGGCGGTGCCGCAGGAGCCAAGCGGCAAAAGAGACGGCGCCCTGCTTCTGGATCGAAGGGGTAGGGATCAAAGGGATTTTTCAATAGTTATTGGTCATTGAAAAAAGGAAAGCGAAAGGTGGAAGCTAATAGCCAATGACAAATGACTATTATCTAATGATAAATACTTTACTTCTTTCTATCGTCGCAGTGTGCCGGTCTGCCGAGAGGCGTCGTAGACACTTCCCGACGGAAACTTACGATCAGCACCGCTGTTTTCCGCAGGCCAAAGCTGCTCCGCGGTAGGACTTCCAGTAAATCCTGGGTCTTGTCCCCGAATCACGGGCACCTCGTGCGAAGCCACCAATACGGCGTCGGCTGCGAGCTGCAACTGCGGGCGGCCCTGGCGAATCCAGTCCATCCACGATTTTTGCAGTGTTAGCAAATCGGGATACCCATACCGCTGGTGCAATGCGCGCGGCCAGTTTTCGTCTTGCAAACCATCGGCCAGAAATTCTAGAAACTCCCGCTTGCCGCGTTGGTCGAGGAGGAATTTTGAGAGCGAATGCCCCTGTGCATAAAGGGGCAGCACGTCGCGAGGATATTCCTTCATCGCAAACATGTGGCTAAACGGAATTCCGCGTCGTGTCTGCAAGAACTCGATCAGCATATTTTCCTGTTTCGAGATTTCGCTACGATGCTCGACCGTCGTACAGGCGCCTTCATCAGCCCAACGGGGCAGGGGCTGACGGAAATGGCTCGCGAAAATCGTGTGCGTCACTTCATGCGGCAATACCGAATCGAGAATCCGCTCTCGGCTGCCCTGGACGTTCATCCGCCAACCAAAGACTTCGTTCTTATCGAAAACAAAACTCGTTGCGCCGCCCGCGCCCAGGCTGGCAGCCACCTTGGCTTTGATGGGACACGGCTTGGACCAATGGGGAAGCTCCTTGCCGAGCCACTCTTGGGCTAACTGGCTTCGCCAACGCTCTGCCGAATCGCCGATTTCCTTGGCCAACTGCGGCGTCGGCGCATCGACGGTGAAATTCGCCGTCCGATAACCGGCCGCCTGGGCGGTCGCGTTGCCAAGAAGTAATATCAAGAGAACGACACTGGGCTTCACAGCCCCAACGATACGAGCTTCCATGCTCTTCCTCTAGTTAAAGTATAAGGACGAATCCATGTCCTTGTCGCTTACAGGGCAAATGGCGGGCCAAACCCTCGTGCAGCGTTACGTCTTATTTTTTAGGGTGAGCCGTAGGCGCTAGCCTCGGGTTTTGCAGGGTTTGCGTTATCCTCAAGACACCCGAGGCTAGCGCCTACGGCTCACAACACGAACTTGAATTGAAAAATTTACCAGCAAGCGCACAAAAATTCCTAGGCCACTTGGCAAAGAAATTGCCAGGAGATGCTAGCAAGGAAGGAAATCAGACTGCTTGGGTTGCTTGGATCTGATCGAGTAACCGCCCGGGAGAGCCCATCGAGTTGTAGCCTCCGTCGAGATGCAGTATCTCGCCCGTGATGCCCGAAGACATGTCGGACAACAAAAAGCAACCACTCTTGCCTGCCTCTTCATGGGTGATATTTCGGCCCAACGGTGCCATCGCTTCGTAGAGCCCCAGCATGTCTTCCACCCCGGCACCGCGACCCGAGATCGTTTGCAGCGGACCGGCACTCAAGGCGTTTACCCGAATGCCACGCGGACCAAGGTCGTGGGCCAGGTACTTCGTCACCGAATCGAGAGTCGCTTTGCAAACGCCCATGATGTTGTAGCCTGGCACGGTCTTCTCGCCACCATAGTAGGTGAGCGTCAAAATGCTGGCACCATCGCTGAGCACCCCCTGTGCAGCATTGGCTAATGCAATCAAACTGTAAGCGCTGATCTCCATCGCCAACTTAAATCCATCACGACTCGTCTTGATCGTGTCGCCTTTGAGATCGCTAGGCAGGGCAAAGGCGATCGAGTGCAGCAGGAAATCGACCTGGCCCAAATCGCTACGACATCGATCCATTACCGCCGCGATTTGCTCGTCATTGGTCGCATCCATTGGCTGGAGAAACGCCGCCTGGGGATTGCCGGTGGTAAGCTTTTCGAGGCGCTTGAGATTCTTCTGGCGAGCATCATCCGCCTTGTCAGGCATGTACGAAAAACCGCACTGGCCCCCTTCGTTCATGATGC
>JAADIN010000256.1 GCA_013151315.1 Planctomycetota bacterium
TCGATATACCGCTCTCCAATTGCATCAACAGCGGGATCAAGCGGATCTATGTGCTGACGCAGTTTCTCTCGGTCAGCTTGCATCGGCACATTCGCGGCACCTATCGGTTCGATAATTTCAGCGGCGGTTTCGTCGAGATACTCGCAGCCCAACAGACGATGGCCGAAGGGACCGACTGGTATCAAGGCACCGCCGACGCGGTTCGCAAAAATCTACGCTACCTAACGCAGTCGTACGTCGAGCATATCGTAATCCTCTCTGGCGATCAGCTCTACCGGATGGACTTTGCGAAGATGCTGCAAACGCATCGCGATTCGAAGGCCGACATTACGATCGCCGCCAAGCCCGTGCATGGTCACGAGGCTCAAGGGCTTGGTGTGATGAACGTCGACAACTCGGGGCAAGTCGTCGGCTTTGTTGAAAAACCACAGACCGAGGCCGAGCTGAACTCGGTGCGAATGGATCCTGATTGGATCGACGCTCGCGGCATCGCTAGCGAAGGGCGCGATTGCCTCGCCAGCATGGGCATCTATATTTTCAATCGCGAAACGCTTGCACGAGCGCTGGAAGAAACCGACCATCAAGATTTCGGCAAAGAAGTTTTCCCCACCTCGATCAACCAATGCAAAGTACAAGTCCATCTCTTCGATGACTATTGGGAAGACATCGGCACGATCGCCTCATTCTACGATGCCAATTTACAGTTGGCCGGCCCTAATGCACCTTTTCAGTTCGCCGCAACCTTGTCGCCGATCTATTCCCGTCCACGCTTTCTACCACCCACACGAATCGACGGGGCCACGATCCGTCAAAGCTATGTGGCAGACGGATGTATCATCGAGCCGGGGGCTCAAATCGAAAACAGCATCATTGGCCTGCGCTGCCGGATTGGCCGCGACGTGACGATCCGAAATTCGATCATCATGGGTGCCGATTATTACGAAACCTCTGAGGAAGCAAAAAACTCGGGTTCGGCCTCGCTTCCGCTTGGCATAGGCGACGGAGTTACCATCGACAAAGCCATTGTGGACAAAAACTGCCGAATCGGTGCCGGGGCGCAAATCGTCAATAACAAAAGTCTCGAGGAAGGCAAAGCAGGCAGCTTTTGCTCGATCCAAGACGGAATCCTGGTCGTAGAAAAAGACGCCTTGCTCCCGCCTGGATGGCATCCTTAGCGCCTCTGCGTGAAATTTTTATAATCGGTGAAGAATTGTCCCAAATTGAAGAATCGTCTCAGAAAGAAAAAATGAAACTACTCCAGCCCGTGACTTTTTCGTTTCTTGCTATTCTCGTTACTGGAATCAGCTTTGTGGCTGAAAACAGCGCCCACGTCTGTGCCCAAGAGGTAGACTCGACCGAGATTTATTTGGACGAGCCCGAAAAAGAGCCGCCCCCCACGGTCGTGCGACAAGATACCCAGAAAGCGAATTACGACGACGAGAATCCTCGACTGGAACGCGGGGTCGCCTATCTCTCCAACGATCAGGTAGTCAGTCATGGCAAGTACGTCGAGTTTTACCGCAGTGGGCAAAAATACTCGGAAGGCACCTATGACATGGGCCTCCACACGGGGCAATGGAAGTATTGGCATCCCAACGAGCAAATCTGCAAGTCGGTCAACTTCAAAGCAGGCAAGCCTCACGGCCAATGGGACGTTTTTCGACCTGACGGTTCGCGTGAAGCGAGCAAGGGCTATGAGAACGGAATGCGGCACGGCCCCTGGATCATCTACTTCGAGGATGGCAAGCAGCCCAAGATCGAATTGACCTACAACCAAGGGCAAATCGATGGGGAGCGATTGATCTACTACGCAAACGGCCAACTGCGCCAGCAAATACCTTTTGAAAATGGTCTCATGCATGGCAAAGTGACCAACTGGGACGAGGAAGGCAAGAAAGTTTCTGAAATGCAATTCGAGGAAGGAAAGCTAGTGGGGAAACCCAAGCAACTCTGAGATAGCTCCAACTGAAAACAAGCAAAGAATTGCGCCACAGAATCAGCCCCCTTTCTACGCCCCAATTATGTCAGACCCGCAGAAAAAAAACGAACCCACCAAGCCACAACCGCCTCAGCGGTTGAGCCCGATGCATTGGATTGCCTTGGGATTACTCGCCTTCGTGTCCCTCTCCTTTCTGACCTCGGCATGGACCCCCAGTTCGACCCTCTTGTACAGCCAATTGTTGGAACAGCTTCGCAAGGACAATGTTTCCAAGGTGACCATCAGCGGGCAACGAGTCACCGGCGAACTTCGCGAGCCCATCACTCCCCAACCTGACGACGAGTCGAAAGACAAAAAACCTGAACCGATCAAACGCTTTAGCACCCTGCTCCCCAATCAAGTAGGCGAGCAATGGCTCGAAGAACTTCAAACCAAGGATGTCGAAATTCTCGCCGAGTCGCCGACCTCCTACGACGATTTGTTCATGCTTGTTTCGATCGTCGGCTTGGTGCTGCTGTTCTTCTTTGCCTGGACAATGATCCGCAGGGCGCGAGATCCCATGTCGGGGGGGGGAATGCTGGGCAGCGTGACCAAGAGTCCGGCTCGCCGGTACGATGCCGACGACAAACGCATTGTCTTCGACGACGTTGCAGGCTTAGGCGGCGTCAAGAAAGACTTGCAAGAAATTGTTCTCTTCCTCAAAGAGGCAGAAAAATTCCATCGCCTCGGAGCCGAAGTTCCCAAAGGCGTACTGCTGATGGGCCCGCCGGGCACGGGCAAAACATTGCTTGCCCGTGCAATCGCCGGCGAAGCCGAAGTCCCTTTTTATTCGATCAATGGCTCCGAGTTTATTCAGTTGTTTGTCGGCGTAGGCGCAGGACGCGTCCGCGACATGTTCAAGACGGCCCAAGACAATGCGCCAGCGATTTTATTCATCGACGAAATCGACGCCGTGGGTCGCCAACGGGGGGCGGGACTTGGCGGCGGACACGACGAACGAGAGCAAACGCTCAACCAAATTCTGAGCGAGATGGACGGCTTTAGTCCGACCTCGACCGTGATAGTCCTCGCGGCGACCAATCGACCCGATGTGCTCGACCCGGCCCTGCTGCGACCCGGACGATTCGACCGACACATCACGGTCGACAACCCGGGGCTCGAAGCCCGCCAAGAACTATTCGAGTTGCACAGCCAAAAAGTGCCCGTCACCGAAGAAGTCGACTTCCACAAGCTGGCCCGTGCAACCGTCGGACTTACAGGGGCCGACATCCGTAATCTTGTCAACGAAGCAGCACTCTGGGCAACTCGACACGAGAAAGACAAAGTCGGGATGGACGACTTTGAGTATGCGCGCGACAAAGCGCTTATGGGCGCGAAACGTGACGACGTACTCAGCGAAAAGGAAAAGGAAATTACCGCCTTCCACGAGGCGGGACACGCCGTTCTTGCTTGGCTTGTGCCGGGCTGCGATCCGGTCCACAAGGTGACCATCATTCCTCGCGGTCGCTCGCTGGGCGTTACCCAGTTGGTTCCCGAAGAAGATCGCCACAACATGGGAGAGCGCGAAATGCACGCCCGCCTCGCCATGCTGCTGGGAGGTCGTACGGCCGAAAAGCTTCAGTTCGACGAGTATAGCGCCGGAGCCTCCCAAGACCTAAAACAAGCCACCTCGCTGGCTCGCCAAATGGTTACCCAGTGGGGCATGAGCGAACGCCTGGGACCGGTCGCATTTAGCCACAGCGAGGAACAGCCATTCCTGGGCCGAGAAATGGCCCAGGAACATCGCGTTTGCAGCGAGCGTACCGCCCAAATCATTGACGAAGAAATCACCCGAATCTTGCAAGCCTCGGCAGAGCTGGCGGAGCGAATTCTCACCGAGCACCGCGACAAGCTGGACTCGATCGCGGCGGCGCTTCTGGAACACGAAATGATCGACAACCAAAAAATCGAGAAGCTCATCGGCCCTTCGCTCCATCATTCTAAAGAGTCGGGCGGCACGGCGGCAGCCGATGCGGCCTCGACTCGTAGCGGTTAGCTTTTAGCGATTAGAAACCTCCTCTGGCTAACTGCTAAAATCGACTAGCGACAACCCTTCCCCAAAAAAGGCTCCTATGACTTCCAATAACTCAAAGACTTTCGCCCACATGGTCTATTTTACGCTGAAAGAGAGTTCTGCAGCGGCGCAAGAGACGCTCGTCGAATCCTGCAAAAAGTACTTAAACGACCATGAGGGGCTACAACACTTTAGCGTAGGGAGTCGAGCCGAGGCGTATCAGCGACCGGTCAACAACACCGATTTCCACGTCGCCCTGCACCTCGTTTTCGCGACCGAAGCCGATCACGATCGCTACCAAAATTCGGAGCGTCACCAACGATTTATCAACGAAAACAAGGAAAGTTGGGCCCAAGTCCAGGTGTTTGACGCGCTAGCCTGAGCGGTCGAGAGTATTCTGACTGATCGAGGGTATAATGGGGGAAGAGGAACCAAACCGCCATGCCCGACGACCCCACCTTCCACCCTGAGCACTTCATCAATCGCGAGTTGAGCTGGCTGCAGTTCAATGCGCGCGTGCTAGAAGAAGCTCAGGATCCGTCGAATCCGTTGTTCGAGCGGGTCAAATTCCTGGCGATCTGCAGCTCCAATCTCGACGAGTTCTTCATGGTGCGCGTGGCAGGGCTCCGCGAGCAAGCTTTTGGTGGCGTCGCGCCGCAAGACATTGCCACCGATGGAGTCCGTGCCTTGTCGCAACTGCGCAAGATATCTCAAAGCACTCGCACCTTGGTCGAACAGCAATACCGCTGCTTCAACGAAGCGATCCTTCCGGCGCTGGCGGAACACAACATTCGCCTGCTTGGCGTAAAAGATCTCGACAAGAGACAGAAAAAAATCATCAACGATTTTTTTCACCAACGCGCGTTTCCAGTGCTCACGCCTATGGCGATCGACCCGAGCCATCCAAGCCCCCGGTTTCACAATCGGGCCCTTTACCTCGTGGCGTTGCTCCACCGCACAAGCGGCTTGGGCCCTGCCAGTCTTTTCTCGGTAGTCCAACTGCCCCAAGTCCTACCGCGATTCATTCATGTCGGCCATCCGGGCGAACATTCGTTTGTCCTGCTGGAAACAATTCTCGCATCCAAATTGCCCGAGCTGGTGGGCGGCTACGAGATTTCCCATCACGCCTCGTTTCGCATCACTCGCGACATGGACATCGAGCTCCTCGAGCAAGAATCCGACGACATGCTGCAAGCGATCGAAAAACGATTGCGCGAGCGGCAACATACGGGGGCCGTCCGACTCGAAGTCCAAGCCGACATCGGACGCGATCTCTTAAAAATGCTTGTGCAGGAAGAAGAGCTGCATCTCAAAGTCGATGTCGAAGGAGAAACCTACAGCGAGGTCTACCCGCTGGATGGCATGTTGGATATGACCAGCCTCTGGGAGCTGATGCGCTTGATCGACGGAGACGACCTCCGCGAACCACCTTTTACGCCTCGCCAGCAACTGGGCCTCAAACCTAAGGACGACCTCTTCGCCAAGATCGCGGAGCAAGATTTCTTGCTACACCATCCGTTCGACTCCTTTGACCCGGTCGTCAAGTTCATCGAGGCGGCCGCAGACGACCCCGGCGTGCTGGCAATCAAACAGACGCTCTACCGAACGAGCGGCGACAGCCCGATCGTTCGCGCCTTAATCAAAGCCGCCGAAAACGGCAAACACGTTACCGCCCTGGTCGAGCTGCAAGCGAGGTTCGACGAAGCTAACAATATCGTTTGGGCCCGACAAATGGAGCGGGCGGGCGTCCACGTGGTCTACGGTTTCATGGACTTAAAAACCCATTGCAAGCTCGCGATGGTCGTTCGCCAAGAAGGAAAAAAGGTACGGCGTTACGTCCACCTGGGCACGGGAAACTACAACCCCAACACGGCTAAACTTTACACCGACATCGGTCTCTTCACATCGAACAAAGACATGGCCGACGACGCGTCTGCTCTTTTCAATTTTCTCACCGGCTATTCGCAAGGCCACCAGTGGAAGAAGCTGATCGTCGCCCCCCAAGACTTGCATCGCCGCACTCTCGAATTGATCGAGGCTCAAACCGAGCGCGCCCGCCAGGGGAAAAAATCGCGAATCTTCGCCAAGCTCAACTCGTTGGTCGACCGCGAAACGATCGAGTCGCTCTATCGGGCCAGTCAGGCAGGCGTACCGATCGACTTGGTCGTCCGCGGCATTTGCTGTCTCCGGCCAGGACTCGAGGGAGTCTCCGACAACATCCAAGTTCGCAGCATTGTCGATCGTTTTCTTGAGCACAGCCGCATCTTTATTTTCGGCGAAGGATCGAAAAAACAAGTTTTTCTGTCGAGTGCCGATTGGATGCCACGAAATTTCACGCGCCGCGTCGAAGTGATGTTCCCAGTGGAAGATCCCGAGCTCAAGCAGCGCATTTGCGAGGAAATCGTCCCCGTTTATCTAGCAGACAACACGAAGGCACGCCGGTTGGAGGCCGCCGGTTCGTACATTCACGACAACGTCAAACAAGGAGAATTGCCTCGTCGCGCGCAATGCGATCTCCTGAACGCATCTGTCGGTTAGAGAAGTCGCTAGTGCTTTGTCATAACTAAAAATTGGGATGCGGTGTGAGCCGCACGGCGCTAGCCGCGGGTTGCGGAGTGTAGCGGCATGCCCCCAGGCCCGACGCGCAAGCGAGAAAAACTCCGAGAAATCCCTCGCTTGCATTACTGAGCCTACTTCTTACCAAACAGCTCGGGCCGCGGTGTTGCCAACTCGTAGGCGGCGGTGGTCACTTCGGCCGTAGCTTCGGGGTCTCGATTGAGCAATTCCCGGCCTCCCTCCGGCAATGCGTTCACGCGAAAACGGCTGGCGAGTGCTCCGGTCTCTTTGGCTTGCTGGAGCATTTGCACCACGTCGGGGTACGTGCCCCCTAGCTCGACCACGGCTCGAATCACGGCGTCGACGTCTGTCGAGACGGCCCGCTGTTGGGTCGTTTCGCCAAAGCGGCTGACTTTGATTTCTGCACCGCTGAGGCCGTTGACGAGGATATGCGGCCCGGCGTCGAGCACGAGCGGCAGCTTGAATTGGTGCTCGGTTCCGAAAAGCACGACTTCGGGGCGATGGCTGGTGGTCACGTGAATCATCGGCGGGCCGGCGACTTGGAGACGGTGATAGCGAAACATGCCTTCCATGTTTTCGCCACGAATCATCGGATCGCCGGGCGACATGGCCCACATCGAGCGGAAAGCTCCGTAGCGCGTCTCGGCACTTTTTACGGCCAGCAGCGAACGAAGCTCGTCGAAAGCCGAGCCATCGTCCATCGCGCTCAGTGCGGCCAAGGCGTGAACGCGGAAGGCCGGTTCTTCGCGGGCGGCCTGCGTCAGAGGGGCGACCGCCTCGGTAATGTCGAGGTATGCGAGCGCTTCGGCAGAATAAAAACGGACTTCTGGGTCCTCGGCTACTAAACCTTGTTTCAAAACATCGATTGCTTCTTCGCCGGCGAGCGCTTCGAGTCGCAGGGCCGCAGTAGCGGAAGTGACCGGGTCGAAGAGTTGGCTTTCTAGGATTTGCAGACGAGCTTGACGCTCGGAAGGCGATTGGTCGACCGCGATGTTCCGCACGACGCGCATGAATCGGCCAACGTTGTCTTGGTAGCGAGGATGCAGTTCGAGCTCAACGAATTCGTCGGTTTTCGGGGTGGCGATACCCCGTTTTCTACCTTCGATGTAGCTGTGGAATCGTTGATTGATCGCTTTGCTGATTTTTTGGCTGTTGCGTACCGATTGCCGCTGGTGATCGAGAATCAAACCGAGATTACGCGATTTGGTCACCACGCCGCCACTCAGGACGCGACCTTTTCGGGCCAGTGCGGGGTCGTCTTTGACGTTTGCCGTCGGGTCGACCAACACCGCGCCATGAGAGACGGCCATCAGGTGGCCTTTACGGATCTGGCTGCCCAGCACGGCCAATTCGGTGAGACGCGTCTCAAGCAAACGGCCACCGCGCAGGCTGGTGGTACTGCTGCGCGAAGGGGCGCGGACTTCAATATCAAATCGGTCTCCTGCCTGGGTGCCGGGACGCAGGAATCCACGCACCAGAACCAGGGCCGTATCGGAAGAGGCCAAAACTTGGTTGGGGTTGTCGACTTCGCGTCGATTCATTTCGCTCATGATCGCAGCACGTTGCGGCGAGGGGGGGGGGTCTTCGCCGGTACCCGCTAGGCCGGTTATCAATCCGACCGCTTCGAGTTTTATGTATCCCATGCCATAGGGATGGGCGATGTCTCCAATGAGTGTGGTGTCGGACGCCGCCTCCTCCAGCGCCAATCCGGGACTTTGCTGCCTAAGAATAGGCCCCATGCAACCTGCCGACACGGTGAGGCCGATTACGAATAGCGCAAGCCACGATAAGTTTCTGGCCTCGAACGTCATAAGTTTCTGCCAAGCGGAATGAACCGAGTTGTGAAAAGATAGGGGCAGAAGCGTAGGAAACTCTAGCTGGCGGGTCAAGCAGAAATGACGGATGTGCTAGCAGTTAAGGCCATTCGAGAAATTTAGTGTCACCCAAGGAATTGAAGCACAAATTCCTTCCTTACGGCGGGTCGTATCCTCCTGGGTTCCAGGGGTGGCAACGGACGATTCGTTTGAGGCCTCGTAGGCTGCCACGCAGGGCTCCGTATTGGCGAACCGAGGCGGCGAAGTAGGAGCTGCAAGTGGGTTGGAATCGGCAGCGTGGCCCAAACCAGGGGCTTACGAGCAATTGATAGCATCGCACTGCCAGCAGGAGAGTCCAACTCGGAAGACCTGTGCAAGCGTACCAAAGGAATCTCACGATTTGGGTTCCTTGTCAGCCCGTTTTACGTCAGCCCGTTTTGCAGAAAGTTTGTTTGAAAGCTTTGAGGTTAATTTGAGCAGCGAGTTCTGCAGACGAGCGACATCGGGGGCCGCCCCCCGTCGGGGCAAGACGATTAGATCAAGATGACGCGGCAGCTCGTGTTGCACCAAACGAAACGCCTCGCGGAGCGAACGTTTCCAACGGTTACGCACGACCGCGTTGCCACATTTGCGAGAAACGGTGAGTCCTAACCGCGGAGGCTCGCTTTCGCCAAAAGCCGCGTAAACGATAATCAAGCCATCGGAAGCCGACGTGCGTTTTTTGAACACACGGTCGAATTCTGCCGGTTTGAGCAGTCGGGCCGATTTTGGAAAGCGAAGTCGTTGCATGGGGGGGAAGTTTCAGGTGAAAGCCAGGGGGTTGCAACCCCCTGGCTTTGGGGCGTGTACAGGACGCTACCTCGAGACTAGCAGCGCGTGTCGCCTGGGATCATGGTGTCGCCTTCGTTGATATTTGTGTTCGGCAGTTTTGGAGGATTGGTCGGAGCACGGTTTTCGGGCGAGGGGCTTCGCACCACGTCGGGAGGCACGGCCGGGCCGCGTCGATGGCTCCCTAACCGGCGTATCCAATGCCCGCCGACCAAAACGAAAACAACGAACATCATTCCCAGCAACAATATCCCCAACAGGGCCATCATCACGGCCGCCCGAGTGGGAGGAGACAACTTGTTCGAGGCCTCCGCGGTTTGCACTAGAAGCCATCCTTGTCGGAGACTCAGTCCGACCAAAAATATTCCTACCATCGCAGCTCTGCCCGAGGGTTGTCGTCGTACTTTTTCAAAATCGCTTGGAGCTGTTCACGATCTTTTTCGTCGAAAGTCTCGGGCAAGACAATTTGTAATTCGGCAAAGAGGTCGCCCGGTTCGCCGGTCGCCGCTTGGACGCCCTGCCCTTTCACTCGTAATTTGCTCCCACTCGAGGAGCCGGATGGGATCGAAAGCGTGATCGTGCCATGAGGCGTGGGGACATCGATCTTGGCTCCTTCGAGCGCCTCGGCAAGGGTGATCGGCACGCGAACGTCGAGGCGTTTTCCCTGCCGACGAAAATGGGGATGCGGCGTGGCATTTATTTTTATGAGGACATCACCCGCGGGCCCGCCATTGGGGCTTGGCTGGCCTTGGCCTCGGAGGCGAATTTTTTTGCCATCTTCGATCCCCTGCGGAATTTTGACTTGCAGCGTTTCGGCCGTACCATCGCCCCGACGAATCGCAATTTGCGCCTCACCGCCAAGGACGGTCGTCGTGAAAGGGACGGTCAGGGCGTGTTCGAGATTCGCGCCGCGCGTTGGCGCAGCCGGCTGGCGTGGCTGTCTACCTCGCTGAGTAAACTGTTTGAAGATATCAGAAAAACCGCCGCCCGCCCCTCCGCCCGACTGGCCGCCGAACAGATCCTCGAAATTGATATCGACGTTGGGGTTTCCGCCCGAGTTAGCCCAGGGGGAGGCACCCGGTCCGTTTGGGCCGACCGACCCCTGCCCGATCGATTCGTAGGCGCTGCCATAGCGGTCGTACATTTCACGTTTCTTGGAGTCGTTGAGTACCTCGAAAGCATTTTGTACGTCTTGGAATTTCTCTTTGGCCCGTTTGTCGTCGGGATTGAGGTCGGGGTGGTATTTGCGCGCCAACTTTCGGTAGGCCGACTGAATTTCCTCTGGCGAAGCCTTTCGACCGACCTCCAGCGTTGCGTAATAGTCTTCTGCCATACCAGCGACCTTCGTGAACTGCCTCAGTGAAACGATCTCCCATGATACCGCATGGGTGGATTCAAGCGAAGGGTGCCCTGGAGACGCAATCGGCGTGCTAAACTTGAAGCATGGAGACTACGACCGAATAGCCGGGAGAACAGCCGCATGAATATCGAGGAGTTTTCACTTGTTTGAAAGACGTTGGATTTTTGTTTCCTTGACTCTGGCGACCGTCTGCTCGTGGTTGGTGCCATCCCGGGCCTTTGCCGCTCGTTACGACGGAAAACTCACGATCGTCGCGATCGATGAGCCGACTGGCAATCGCATCCCTGTGCGCATGGAGCTGCGTGATGGCCGAGGTCGGCCCGTGCGGGTCAAGTCGGGAGCCATCGTGTCGTATGGCGATTCTTTTGTGTTCGATGGCGAAGTCACCTTAGAGCTGCGCAAGGGACCGTACACGTTTCTCATCGAAGCAGGGCCGGAGTACGAAACCAGGCCGGGGAGTTTTTCGATCAAGCGCCGTGCGGAAGACGACACCGAAGTCGTGCTCAAGCGGCGCGTCGACATGCAGGCCGAGGGCTGGTGGGCCAGCGATTTGGATGTCCGGCAAAACGCCCGCGACCTGCCGCTACTGATGCGAGCCGCAGGAGTCGATTGGGTTCCCGCGTTTGATCGAGAAAATGTTCGTGGGAAATGTCAAAAAGAAAAACTGCCTGCCGAGATACCGCTCGCTTCAGTGGTTTCGATTGACAATCGTCGGGGAGGCGGGCTGTTGCTTTTCAACGCAAAGCAGCCGATCGATGTTTGCCGATGGAAAGCGGACGCGGCTTCGATGCTGCTGCTGAATGCCGCAAGCGAGGCGGGTGCCGACGTGGCGGCGCTGACGCCCAACGCTTGGGACTTGCCCCTTTGGCTCGCGGCGGGCGAACTTGATGCGATTCAAATTATTCACCGCCAAGCCGGCAAAGGCTTGGGGCGGCCCCGCGACAAGACGTTCTTTCCAGGAAAAATGGGCAGCGGACGTTGGAGCGAGGCAATCTATCACCACGTTCTGAATTGTGGACTACGAATCCCGCCCATCGCAGGCAGTGGTTCGGGAACTAATAAAAACCCGGTCGGGACGAATCGCGTCTATGTCCATTGCGGCGACGAGTTTTCCCAGGAAAACTGGTTTGCAGGGCTTCGCGCAGGGCAGGTCATGGTCACCAATGGTCCGCTGCTGCGCACACAGGTGGAAGGCCATCCGCCTGGCCACCAGTTCAAGCTCGACGAGGGAGAGTCGCGAGAATTTGAGATCGCATTGAGCCTCACTTTTTACGAGTTGGCACCGGTCGAGTATTTGGAAATCATCAAAAACGGTCGCGTCGAATACGAAATCCGACTCGACGAACTCGCCAAGCAGGAGGGACGCCTGCCGCCGGTCATGTTTGACGAAAGCGGCTGGTTTGCCGTTCGCGCGAGAACGAACAGGTCAGAGAGGTATCAATTTGCGACCACAGGACCGTACTATGTGGAAGCGAATTACGAGCGGCGAGTTAGTCGTCGGAGCGTGCAATTTTTTCTTGATTGGCTTGACGAAGCAAAGAAAAATTTTGCCGCGAACGAGGACGTGTTGGCCGATATCGAAGCGGCGTGGCCGTTTTGGGAAGGCCTTCTGGAGAAGGCGAACGCGGAGTGATTTCAAAGCAACCGCTCTCGTTCAATCTCGGTGCTGTTTGCAAGGGCCCCAAATTGCTGGAGGATATCCTAGTGATTGCGACTTGGCAGACTGGGGCTGCCTTGTCGTTCGAATCACGCGTTGCTCGAACATTTGAAAAATACTGTCGACGGCAGGACGATTGCAATGTCATAAAAAGCAATGCACCACAGAGAACGCAGAGTGCTGAAAACAAGGGGTTTTCCATGTCCTCTGCGACCCTTCGCGTCTCTGCATTTCATCCAGAGAGTGTCAACGCTCCCCAGTTGCCACTCTGCTAGCACCCCCCGTTTTCTGCCCTCCAGGCGAAGCGGATTATTTGCTACTCTTCTCGGCCCCCATTGCGCGCCGTGTGCTGCGTGGCCACGCGGCTGGTTCCTTGACTCTGCAATCCGAATTCTGCATTCCGCATTCGAATCATGCTCAAAGCGCTCGAACTCAACGGCTTCAAGAGCTTTGCCGACCGTACGCGGTTCGAGTTTCCTGCTGGCATTACCGCTGTGGTCGGGCCCAACGGCTCAGGGAAATCCAACGTCGTTGACGCGATCAAATGGGTTCTCGGCACCCAGAGCGTCAAGGCGATGCGCGGCAAGGAGATGACCGATGTCATCTTTAGTGGTGCGCGAGGACGCGGGCAAACCAACGCCGCCGAAGTCACGCTCATCTTTGACAACTCCGATGGCGTGCTCGCAGTCGATGCGGAAGAGGTGCATATCTCGCGGCGTGTTTATCGTAGCGGCGAAGGCGAATACCTAATCAATCGCCAGCCCTGTCGGCTGCGCGACATCCGTGATGTCTTCGCCGGCACCGGAGTTTCGACTGGCGCCTATAGTATTATCGAACAAGGAAAAGTCGACGCACTGCTCCAGTCCTCGCCCCGCGAACGACGTCTCATTTTTGAGGAAGCAGCCGGAGTCAGCCGATTCAAAATCAAACGCCAGGAAGCAAGCCGTCGTCTGGAACGGGTCGAGCAAAATCTGTTGCGGCTTTCCGACATTGTCGACGAGCTCGACTCGCGACTGCGCAGCGTCCGCTCGCAGGCCGGCAGAGCTCGCAAGTACAAAGAGCAGGCCGATCGTCTCAAAGAACTGCGAATCCAAGTCGGACTCGCCGATTGGCGTACGCTCACGGCGAAACTCAAGCAGTTCGAGCAGCAGGCGACCGAGCAGCGTCAAGCGAGCGAAGAGAATCAAAAGCAGCTTGCCAGTAGCGATCAAAAGCTTGGCGACCTCGAACAAGCAATCGACGGTTTTCAGCAGCAAACCCGCGAGATTAGCGATCAGGCCGCCACGGCTCGCGAGCAAATCGCACAGTTCGAGTCGACACGCCGAAGCCAGTTGGCCCGTAGCGACGAGCTTCGGCAAGAGTCGCAGCGCATGCAGCGGCAACTACTGACGATGACTTCGCGAGCAGGCGACGCCCAGCAACTGGTAGCAGAAACCTCGGCTGAGCTCAACACTTCCGAGCAACAGTTTGGAGAAGCGGACCAACAAGTCACGCTGCTTCAGTCGGAACTCGACCGAGCAACAACCGCCTTGTCGCAAATTCGTGCAGAAACCGAAACTTGTCGCTCGGACCAAGCCAAGACGTTTCGCGAATCAACGCAACTCGAAAATCACATCCACGTTCTCGACTCCAAGCAGACTGCGGCACTCGCTGCAAGCGACCGTTTTCGTCAGGAGCTGGAACAAGCCGAAAGTGCTCGATCGACAATCGCCAAACAGTTTTCCTTGGCCGAAACGTCTCTGCATGGCCTCGACCACCAAGCCCAACAATCTCAGCAACACCTGGCCCAAGTTGAAAATCAATTGCGTGGCGATCGAAGCACGCTGGGCCAAACCCAAAGTCAACTGGCCGATTTGCGAGGCCGACTGACCGGCGCCAAAGAGCGAGCCATCGTCTTGGAAGAGTTGGAACGCCGGCTCGATGGCTTGAGTGCCGGCACCAAGGAAGTTTTGCGGCTGGCTCGCGAAAATCCCACCGGGCCTTTCGGGGCCGTTCGGGGCATCGTCGCGGATTTACTCCACGTCGATGCCGACACGGCTTCTCTTGTAGAAATAGCGTTAGGAGATCAAGCCAACCATTTGCTCGTGGAACAAACTCGCGCCGCCATGTTCGAGATGGCCGACACCGAATGGCCGGGCCGAACCAGCTTTTTACGTCTCGATGTACCCCTGCCTGCCAGCGCCGTCGACCGGATCGATCTCTCTGGCGAGCCGGGCGTCATGGGTCGCGCCGATCAGTTCGTCGAAACGTCTCCTGATTTGTCGACCCTCCCGCGACGTCTGCTGGGACGAACTTGGTTTGTCGATTCCCTGAAAACGGCCCTCCGACTTTCGGGCACCTCGGGACGAGGACTCCACTACGTCACGGTCGTCGGCGAAGTGGTCAAGGCCGACGGAACGCTGGTGGTCGGTCCTCGTCAGTCCAGCACCGGACTTCTCTCTCGACGGAGTGAGCTGCGAGCACTGGTCGACGAAATCCGCAACATGAAAAACCGCATCGAACAGCAAAATGGCCGTTGCGTGGAGCTCGAAGGTTCGATCGCTGTTCAAGAAGAAAAACAACACGAGTCGGGCCAGCAACATCAGAAAATTACGAAACAGCTCGGTGCCGTGCAATTGCAAGTGGCGTCGCTGCGAGAGCGTCTCGACCAAGCCAATCGGCAACATGCCTCGGCCAGCGCCGAACTGGCCGCCAACGAAAACGAGCAGACCAGCGCTTCGCAAGACCTTGAGCACGATCGGCAACAACTGGCCGAGCGGCAAGCCGATCTAGAAAAACTGCACACTCAGTTGCAAACACAGACCGAACAGACCACCCAACTCGAGCACCAAGTGGCTTCGCTGCAGCGCGATGGCACCGACCATCGAGTCGCCTTGGCACGAAGCGAACAACGGCGCGATGGTCTCCGTCGGCAAATGGATCAGCTGCACCGCGACCACCAGGAGCACGATCGCGCACTGGTCGAAACACGTCAGCGAGTTTCTCAATGCCACGACCAACGTCGCGACCTGGAGCAATCGGTTCTCAATCTGAGCACCGAACTGGCCGAGCTTTTTCGCACCAAAGAAGACTTGGGAAGCCACTTGCAACAGCTCACGCAAAAGCAAGAGGAATCTCGTCGCCAAAAAACGGGCCTCAGCAAGGGCACCGAACAACTTCGCCAGCGGCTCCTGAAAAGCCAAGGAAGGTTGCAGCAAGCCGAAATTCGTGTGCAACAACTGAGGCAACAGCGGGGGGATTCCTCAACTCGACTGGCCGACGATTATGGAACCGACCTCGCAGTCCTCGCCACCACCGACGATCAGGTCGAACTCGCCGACAAGCAGACAGCTGAAAAAGAGATCCAAACCCTCCGAGGCCAATTACAACATATCGGACCGGTCAATCTGGAAGCTCTCGAAGAACTCGAAGCGGTCGAACAGCGTCATGCCTTGCTTTCCAAGCAATACGAAGATCTGCGTAACGCCAAAATGCGACTCGAACAGTTGGTCACAAGAATCAACATCGAAAGTCGCGAGCTTTTTATCAAGGCACTCGACGTCATTCGCGGACATTTCCAGGAACTTTACAGCAACCTCTTCGGCGGCGGCGAGGCCGACATCCTCATCGACGACAGTGGTGACGAAGACGTACTCGAATGCGGAATCGAAATCATCGCCCGGCCACCGGGAAAACAGCCTCGAAGCATTTCGCTCCTCTCGGGCGGCGAACGGACGCTCACCTGCGTCGCCCTGCTACTGGCCATTTTCCGAAGCCGCCCCAGCCCTTTTTGTGTACTCGACGAAGTCGATGCCGCACTCGACGAAGCCAACATCGATCGCTTTGTCGAAGTGCTCAAAGAATTCATGACCACTACGCAGTTCATCGTCGTCACCCACTCTAAGCGAACCATGTCGTGCGCCGACACGCTCTATGGCATCACGATGCAAGAATCGGGCGTCTCGAAACGTGTCTCGGTTCGGTTTGAAGACGTTTCGGCCGAGGGGCACATTCGGCCAACGGCTAGCGGTGCGAAAGCGGCTTAGGGACTCGCAGGCCGGAACGAGTGCAGCGTTGTTCGGGCATCTTTGATTCTGTCAGGGCATTTTGTGACAGAACGACATAAACCAAAGCCTCGATCTTGGGAAAGCTCTTTTTTCTCGTCTTTCTCGCTATCGCATGGAATAAGTTTTGGCACGAAAACGCGAGTCGGGGGTTGAGCGGACAAAAGGATTTTGGGTCTAGTGCTTTGTCCCAGCTAAAAATTGGGATTATGGAGGTGAGCCGCAACGCGCTAGCGTCGGGTCTAGGGGCATACCTCCCTAGGGGCATACCGTTACGCTCCGCTACCCGAGGCTAGCGCCTTGCGGCTCACAAAATTAAGCTGGGGCAAAGCACTCGTGTTGAGAGTGAATTTTAGTTTTCAAAGAGCGTGTAACGCGAAAGGTGCGTGGCGGTGATTATTGCGCATGGGGCGTGCGAATGCGAGCGTTTTTTTTGGCCACCCGCCGTGCTGCCACATGGCAGCACGGGCAGCCAAGGGGGAAACTCGCATTGGGAACGTCTCTTGTGTTGGGCCGCTGGTTGTGATGGTGCGCTGTTGGTCTGGCTACCCGAGGCTAGCGCCTTGCGGCTCACGTTGCGTGGAAGTGAGCCGCAACGCGCTAGCGTCGGGTAGTGTGGAGTTTGTCTTGGTCAAACATTACGGCATCGGTCTCTGGCAGTGGCGAAAACGTGAGACCACGTTTTAACAATCAACGGGACACCCCGTTTTGAATAACCTTTGAAACGAAGTCGCATCGCCTATTTTTCCAAAATTAGACCTGCCCCGTTTTCTTGTCTGTTAGCCGTCTTTTGTCAGGCGTACGCTGGGAGGTCTTCGCCGCCAAGTTGTTCATATTTGGCGATATCTTCTTGTGCGCCTACAATGTCACCTATGCTTTTTCTCGCTTCAGCTCGGTGTCGGTAGGCGTTTGCTAATTCAGGAAATGTCTCGATCGCGGTTGTGAAGTCGTCAATTGCACCGTGGTAGTCTTCAGCACTTTGTCTTACGCGGCCCCGAAACAGTGGTGCAAAAACAGGTGCTACCTCCAGTTCAAATGCCTCTGTGAGATCCTTGATTGCGCCAGATAGGTCGCCCAATGAGTGCTTCACCTTGCCGCGATTCAGCAATCCGGACAGTGGTCCCATCTCATCGTACTGGATCGCGTCAGTAAAATCTGGCAGCGCGTCCTTGGCGTCGTCGCACCTGACTTTCATTCTCCCGCGCTGCAAGTACGCGAATGGATGTTCTGGATCCAGGCCAATCGCCGCATCGTAGTCTTCGATCGCACCTTGAATGTCATCAGAATTGGCACGAACTTGTGCACGAAACGTAAAGCCGCGAGGCGAGTCTGCAGTAAGTTGGATCAGTCGGGTGAAATCGGCGATGGCACCTGCATGATCGTTAGTAAAGTCCTTTGCTAAGCCTCGTTCCTCAAGTGCCCGTAGGCACGAAGGCGTTGAGGATAGGATATTTGTCAGAATCGGGATTGCCTCCGCAGAACGTCCAGATCGGATCAGCGAGCTTGCTTCAGCGAGGTCGTGGTTCTGGTTGGGTCCGTTGTCCATTCGGTTTGTGACAGCTAACGACCGCGATAACCGAGTCGCGACAGGTGATTTTCCATTCCAAAGTCGCCCGGTTTCGCGACTTCGGTTCATCACATTGTTATTTCGCGATCTTCTTACCGTTCAAAGTTGGGATCTAGCAGAATGTTTCCAGCCTCAATTAACGCACCGCAGAAATTGAATACGCCAGTGAGATATCGCTGCATTTCAAAGTCGACCTTTGTTAATTGAACACCGCCATGCGAAGAAAAGAATGTGAATTGCGCAAGTCTTTGATCCACGAAGTCGCCATGTTTTATTGTATTATTTAGAACCCGGCATTCATCAGCATCGGGATACCCATTCAATGCGGCTAAGTCGATTCCAAGCGTTAAAAATTGAGATTGAAAATCATTCCAGCGATACGGCCGCGTTACTGAAGCGACCGTAACAGTTGTTTGTGTGGCTACGATATTTGCGTAAACCTTTCCCAAATATCGTTCGGCAGTTGCCCACAATCCGATGACGGAGAATTCGTCAGCAAAATGTTTTACACGAGCATGTTCGAGATCCTTGTCCATGAACGAACTATTCATTCGAGATTCGTAAACGAGGAACCCCTCCCGATCGTCATCTGAAACTTTTTCGCGCTGTTCTTCCAGTGCATCCGAGAAACGTTTGTGCTCAGCATCGACGTGCAAGGCCCTTTTGGTTAGATCGCCGTACATAATTTGATGAAACCGACAAAGGTCATACGCATGCCAATGCAACTCGCCCTGTAACTCGTGAAGTGGCCCTTGGATGTTCCAGATGTAATGATCAAGGCCGTCGTTGTCACCGATTTCAAATTGGCCGAGAAACCGAATTGGATGAATGTCTGGCGAGAATTGTTTAGCCATAGGGTTAAGCGAAATAACTTGTTATTAGACACAAAGTTTGTGTGTAAGCAGGGCTTATACACGTTTTTTGTAGATAAGCCGGTTGACATTGTAGCAAAATTGAACCGTGATACAACGAGCAGCGGTAGTGTAACCTTGTTTCTCTAATTTATGTTTACCGACTAGGCTGGCCGATGGCTTCGATGGAATGGCTGGTGCCAACCCGTGAAAGGGATCATGCCTCTCGTTCGAGTTTCAGTAGCGCCGATTTTGTTGGTAGGCCACCGCCGAAGCCGGTGAGTTTTCCGTTGGAACCAATCACTC
>JAADIN010000138.1 GCA_013151315.1 Planctomycetota bacterium
ACCCCAAGCCTTCGAGCACTCCGGTGCTGTCGCCGAGCGAATCCACGGTTACGCCGGCTTGCTGCAACATCGTGAGATAGAGATTCATCAGCGGCGTCTCTTCGGGATAGACAATATGCCGGCCCGTGTTGAGCGTACCGCAGCCACCCCCGGCTAGTAGGATAGGAAGGTCGTGGTGTGTGTGGCGATTGCCATCGCCAATGCCGCTTCCGTAGACCAACATCGTATGGTCAAGCAGTGTGCCCTCTCCGTCGGGTGTGCTATCGAGCCGCTTTAAGATGGCGGCCAAGAGATCGACGTGGTAACGACTGATTTTGGCAATTTTTGAAACTTTTTCTTCGTCGTTCTGATGGTGCGAAAGAGAGTGGTGCCCTTCTTGAATGTCGAGCATCGGATAGGTTTGATTGCTGCCCGCATCGGCAAACATGAACGAGCAAATTCGAGTTTGATCGGCCTGAAACGCGAGCGTCATCAGATCGCCCATCAGCTGAACGTGCTCTCCGTAGTCGGCCGGAATGCCACGAGGTGGAATTACCTCTCCTTCTGAAATCAGCTCGCCTTGAGGCCGGTCGATCCGAAGTTCAATTTCACGGACGCCATCAAGGTATTCGTCGAGCTTCAACCGATCCGATCCGCCAAGCTGTCTGCGTAATCGCCCCGCGTCGTCGGCAACCAAATCAAGAATACTCTTCCGCTCGGCATCTCTTTTTGCACGCGATTGCGACTGGTCGGCCTTGCTGCCCCCGCCGAACAGACGTTCAAAAACCAATCGCGGATTCACTTCCTTGGCAGCCGGCGTTGTGGGCGAACGCCACGAAATATTGCTGCTGTACGCGCAACTGTAGCCACTGTCGCAACCGCCCGAGAGTTTTCCGGCTTCGCAGCCAAGCTCCAACGAAGCGAAGCGGGTGTGATGTCCCAACTGTTGGGCGGCGACTTGATCGACCGAAATGCCGACGCGCGTATCTTTGCCATCGGTTTTGAAAGCCTGAGCGCCGGTAAGAAATGTGGCCGTACTACGGGCATGATCGCCCGCCCCATCGCCGTTTGCGCGAGCTTTGGTTTGCGCGAGCCCGCTGAGAACCAACAGCTTTTCGCGCACCGGGGCAAGTGATTCGAGTGCCGGGGGAAGTTCAAAATCGGCCCCTTCCGTCGTCGGCGTCCAGCTCGGCATATGAACGCCATTGGGAACAAACAAGAATGCCATCCGCAGCGGTGGCGTCGCTGTCGCTGCTGCAAACGCACGAGCTGGCAGCAAGCTTTCGAGCATCGGGAGCGACAGCGTGGTGCCCAGTCCTCGCAAAAAAGTGCGCCGAGTGGAACCCTCCAGCTTTCGATCTCTCATCGCTCACCTCGCAGAAAAGGGGCACTATGAATTACTGCCCTTACGATACCAGAAAGCGTGTCGCCCTGCTCTCTCGCGGCGGTCGCAATTTGCTCGACTGCACATTGGTCGTAGTATTGCAATCCTCGACCCAGGGCGTAGGTAAGTACTTTTTCTGACAAGCATTTGCGGAACGCATCCAGATCGGCCACAAGCACATCGCGGAGACCCGTCGGGCCCGAAAATTCGCGTCCGTCAGGCAGTCGTCCGCTCGAATCGACAGCAAACTCGCCATCGTGGTCGCGCCACTGACCCACCGGGTCGAAATTTTCCAAAGCAAAACCGAGTTGGTCCATCACCTCGTGACAAACACTACACGAGGGGCTCGCTCGATGGACTTCGAGTCGTTCGCGTAACGATTTTCCCGTTGCGAACTGGGGATCTTCAGAAAGATCGATCGCCGCCGGGGGCGGGGGCGGCGCATCGTTAAGCAGATGTTGCATAATCCATTTTCCACGCAGCACGGGCGACGTGCGGTCGGGATGCGAAGTGACCGCCAATACACTGCCGTGTGCCAGCAGGCCCGCCTGCCGGATCTCGGGAAGTTGGACCCGTCGAAAATCCTCGCCAGCAACGCCCTTGATGCCATAGTGGCTCGCCAAACGCTCGTTCAGAAACGAATAGTCGGCGTTCAGTAGCGTGACGATCGGCAACTCATTACGCAAGACATGACGCAACAAAAGAAAAGTTTCTTCACGCATAGCGTTGGCAAGCGGTTCATCAAAATTTGGAAACCGCTCGGCATTCGGCTTCAGCGTTTCCAGCCGACGGGTTTCAAGCCATTGCCCACCAAAGTTCGTAATGAATTGGTCTGCCCGTTGGCTTGTCAACATGCGATCAAGCTGACGGTCCAGGTTTTTTCGCAGCGTGCCCTCGGCTGCCTCGCGGCGAAGCTCGTCGTCGGGCATCGAGCTCCAAAGGAAATAACTCAGCCTAGTAGCCAATTGATAATCGTCGAGCGGATAACTGCGCTCCTCGGCCTCCTGCCCCATCTCTCCTCGAAAAAGAAAGTGGGGCGAGACGAGCGCCATTTGCACAACCAATTGCATCGCGCGCTCGAACGAATCGCCCGCTTGCCGAGCCCGCTCCAGAAGCTGCATCGCCCGCCCGATTTCGTCGGCTGTGGCAGGCCGCCGGTAAGCGCGGCCAAGAAATTGCCCTACCAGCCCAGCCGCCTCTTCGCGCCAAGCGGATGCATCGCCCCAGGCACGGGCGCTCGGCGTTTGTGGCAAGAGAAGCCGGTGACTAGCCGGCAGTGGCTTTGCTTCGAGTGGACCTACGACTTCCAAAGAATGAACGTGCAGGTTCCGATCACGAAGCGATGCGTCTGCGTTGTCTGGATCATAAAAATCGTTGACAAACGATACGCCCACTTCGCCGGTCGGGGCCTCGGTGCGAAAACGGGCAAAATAAGTTTGCGCATCCCGCGCATTCGCCTCCACTTGGATGGTGCGCAATTTCTGGCCCTCAAAATCCATGCGCATGCGAGCCGATTCGTTGCCTGCCCGAGATGCCGACGCCCTCGCGCGAAGTAAGTATTCTCCCGGCGAAGAAAAAGTGACCGACGCCCAAATTCTTCCCTCTTTGGCCAGCGTACGATAGTCGTGACGATAGGCTTCCCCCCCTTCAAGCTGATCAAAATCAAACCTTTGTTTCGGCTCGACAATCGATTCGGGAGCAACGATCGCCCTCGCCGCAATTTTTTCGGCCGCATCGAGATATTTTTCTACCAGCAGCGGCGAAAGCGAAAG
>JAADIN010000172.1 GCA_013151315.1 Planctomycetota bacterium
ACACTCCTACCGAAACCGAACAAGAAGAAGCCTCATTTGCCGAGACGGCACTCAAACTGGGCGGCAAGAGCGACGACGAAGCCCGGCGTACCGGCGCGATCGACAAGGCCGACGACCAGGTCGAGGCGCTTTTTGCTCCGCAGTATCAAACGGTCAACAGCCCCGCCCACACGGCGGTTTGGAATCGGGGGGTGCAGACCGAACTGTTTCAAAGCTCGGAGCCTGTCGTCGCCGACGACATTCAGAAGGTGATGGATGCTTCGGTCGAAGTGGTCAAGCGGCATCGCGCGGCAGGCACGCTGCTGGACGAAAAGAAAAAAATTCCTGAGCAAGTCATGCAAGACCTTGCGGATTGCGGCTACTGGGGGCTGTTGGTCGATCGGGAGTACGGCGGCTCGGGCACGCCCTTCGCGGCGTTTGCTCCGTTTATCACTCGGCTGGCGATGATCGATCCGACCATCGCCGGCTTGGCGTCGGTGCATGGCTGTATTGGCGCGGTCGATCCAGTGCGAACCTTCGGCAACGCCGAGCAAAAAAAGCGGTTTCTACCGAGCTTGGCCGATGGCTCGAAACTTAGCGCTTTCGCGTTGACCGAGCCGAGCGCCGGTAGCGATTTGACTCAGCTTCGCACTCGCGCCGTGCTTGATGGCGACAGTTATATTGTGAATGGTGAAAAGCTGTTTATCACCAATGTCGTTCCGGGCCGAACGATCGGCTTGGTCTGCCTGATCGACGGCAAGCCGGCCGTGCTGATTGTCGATTTGCCCAAAGAAGAAAATAGCAATTTTAGTTTGCCCAAGTATGGCCTTTGGGCACTCAAGCATACTTACAATCAAGGCATCCTGTTCAAGGATTTTCGTGTCCCTGCGGAAAATCTGCTTACCCCGACTCGCGGCGACGGGCTGACGGTCGCCTATCACGGCCTGAATCTGGGTCGAATCGCGTTGTGTGCCAATGCGGCCGGCACGATGCGAGGAATGATGGCGAGCATGATTCCTTGGGCCAATTTTCGGGTGACCTACGGGGCGACGATCGCCAAGCGAGAATTGGTGCAGCGCCGGCTGGGCCAAATGGCGGGCTTGATTACCGCCTGCGATGCGCTGACCTCCTGGTGCTCGGGACTGATCGATGGCGGCTATCGGGGCGAGATGGAATGTGTCATTGCCAAGGTGTTTGGCAGCGAATCTCAGAAACACGCGGCGATCGAACTGATGATGAAAACTCACGGCGGGCGAGCCTTCCTGCATGGCCATTCGTTCGGCGACAACGTCCACGAATTCTTGGCCCCCTGCATTTACGAAGGCGAAGGCGAGATGCTCGGCATGGCATTCTTCAAGTCGCTAGTGAAAGATCATGGCAAGACGTTTTTCGAGCCCGTTGGCAAAGCGTTGGCTGCCGCGGGAATCAAAAAGCCCAATCCGCTGAACCCGGCACACGCTTGGGCGCTGAAGGGCGTTGTAGGGCCTTATCTCAAATGGTTGGTCGCGAGGAAGCTGATGCCCATTGCGAAAAGCGAATTGCCAAAGATGCCTCACGAGCTTGCCAAACACGCAGAGTTTGCCTGCTACAATTTGCAAAAGATGGGTCTGGAAATTTCCGACACGATGGGCAAGTTCCAGTTGGCGCTGGCCGATCGCCAGTGCCGTATGTCGGAACTCTCCACCCGTTGCCAGGACCTTATTACGATCCTTTGCACGAGTCTCTACGGTGCTCGCCAATCGGATGAAATCGTCCGCACCTCGGCTGACATCGCGTGTCAAGAGCTCACGCAGAAGTACACGGGCCAGCGTCCTAGCAATCGCTACTACCGTCAGGTGACCGAACTGGGCGGTGCGATCGCCAATGGCAGCTTCAAGAGCATCGCGGGGCTCGAGGCCGACGAGATTATGATGAGCTACGACCTTGAAGGGAAATAAGCACGACACGCTTTGAAAGCCGAGGGGTTGCAACCCCTCGGCTTTGCACCTCTAGCTTGCGATCCACGGCGAGGCAATTGCCCCGAGGGCGATCAGCGAAATCAGCGCAAAGGTGATTTGGCGGAAGCGTTGCTTCGGCAGAAGATGCCCTGCTCGTAAGCCGATCCAAAGCCCCGTGAGTATCATCGGTAAAACCACCAAGGTGGAGAGGGCCGCCGGGAGGATTTTTTCGCCGTGTTGGGTCCAAAACATCCAAGCCGCGAGGGGCACTCCCGTGGCCGCGCAGAAAAACAAAAATCCTCGTGACTTATCGACCGACCAAGTGAGTGAATTGACGTAGATCACCATGGGAGGGCCGCCGATCGTGGCAAAACCCATCATCAGGCCCGAGGACAAGAAGGCAAGAACCTGCCAGAACGTCGGTAGCCGGTCGCGCGGAGCGACGTGAAGTCCCCCGATCCCAAAAACGATTGCGAGCAAAACCGCCCCGAGAAGCTGTCGAACTTGAGCCGAGTTGAGATAGGCATCGACCGAGGCAGCCAAAAAGACGCCGACCGGCAGTGCGAGCCAACGCACAATCACCGGCAAGACGAGCTCACGCGGCTCGAGGTGCTCCCGCAATTTCCACGCCCCGATGACGTTTTGCAAGCTGGTCGCGACGAGGTTGATCGTCGCCGCTTCGGGCAGAGAAAATCCGCAGAGCACCAACAGCGGCACGCCGATCAGTCCTGAAGCAAAACCGACGGCCCCTTGCACGATGCTGCCAAAGGTCATGATCAGGCCGACGAGCGCGATTTCGGTGGGCGAGTAGAGCATGAGGGAGGGGGCAAAAACTGAAATCGGAGGGGGGAAAGCGGAGAGAGAGGGGAGATTATTTTTTGTTGTCTTTGACGAACTCTTGTACTTTTTTTCTTAGCTGGTCGCTGTTCCAGCCTTGGCGCTCGGCTTCGAGCAGCATGCGTTTCTGTTGTGCCGAGGGCAGTCGAGCGACGGCGGCGTGGGCCGACCAGGAGAGCGAGGGTCGACGATTCTGGGACGGCACTCTTCGGGCAACCGAAGCATAGCGGCTGACCATCTCGGTCGAGAGCGTGTTGCCGCAGACTTCGCCGAACTCTTCGCCAAAGAGGTCTTCGCCCTGATTGATCATATCGCCGATCCACCAAGGGCTCGCCCGTTGGCACCAGAGGGCAAATTGCAGAGGCC
>JAADIN010000187.1 GCA_013151315.1 Planctomycetota bacterium
ATGTGCCGATGCAAGCTGACCGAGAGAAACTGCGTCAGCACATAGATCCGCTTGATCCCGCTGTTGATGCAATTGGAGAGCGGTATATCGATCAGCCGATACTTGCCCGCCAACGGCACAGCCGGTTTCGATCGATATTTTGTTAGCGGCATCAACCGCGAACCTTGGCCTCCGCCGAGAACGACTGCTACGACATTGTGCATGGGAATCACCCTTTCACGACAAAATTGACCATCCGACCAGGTACGACAATCGTTTTCACCAGCTCTTTGCCGTCCAACAATTCGATAATCCGCGTGTCGGCACGAGCCAGTGCTTCGATCGTGGCTTGGTCGGCATCGGCTGGCACTCGGATCTTCGCCCGAACTTTGCCCTTAATCTGTACCGGAATTTCAATTTCTGCTTCGACAAGCATTGCCTCATCATAGGCGGGCCAGGGCTCGTAGGCTAGAGTTTTCTTGTGACCCAAGGCTTCCCAAAGCTCCTCCGCAATATGCGGAGCAAAAGGCGACAACAGCAGGACGAACTGCTCCATTGCCGCTCGTGGCCGACCTGTCTGCTTCGTATAAAAATTCGTAAATTCCATCATCCGGGCGATCGCCGTGTTCAGTGACAGCTTGGCAATGTCCTCGGTCACGGCCTTGATGGTTTTGTGGAGTACCCGATTTTGCTCCTCGGTCGGCTTTTCCTCGGTCACGGCTGGGTTCAGGCTGATTTGCTCGGACTTGTCGTCGAGGATCATCCGCCAGACGCGATTGAGAAAGCCGAAGACGCCGTTTACGCCTTCCATGTTCCAAGGCTTGGTCTGTTCGAGCGGGCCCATGAACATTTCGTAGAGTCGTAGCGAATCGGCCCCGTATTCTTTCACGACCTCGTCGGGATTGACGACGTTGCCGCGACTCTTCGACATTTTTTCGTTATTGCTGCCAAGAATCATTCCTTGATTGACGAGTTTTTGAAATGGCTCGGGCGTACTGATCACTCCGCGGTCGAAGAGCACCTTGTGCCAGAACCGGGCGTACAGCAAATGCAAGACTGCATGTTCGGCACCGCCGATATAGAGATCGACCGGCATCCAGGCTTTCTCAATCTCAGGATCGACAATCGCTTGCGTATTCGCGGGATCCAAAAACCGCAAGTAGTACCAGCACGAGCCGGCCCACTGCGGCATGTTGGTTTCGCGTTGGTAGCGCACGCCATCGATGGTCGGATAGAGCCACTCGTCGGGTGCTTTGTCGAGCGGCGGCTCGGGGCGACCGTGGGGTTTGAAGTCGTCGAGGTGCGGCAAGTCGACCGGCAACTGATCTTCGGGAACTGCGCGGACGGCTCCCGTTTTGTTTCCGTCGGCGTCCAATTCGTGCAAGATCGGAAAAGGCTCGCCCCAAAAGCGCTGGCGCGAAAACAACCAATCACGCAGCTTATAATTGACCGCCTCACGCCCACAGCCGCGATCTGACAGATCGCCGGTGATTTTCCGCTTGAACTCACCGGTGGAAAGACCGTCGTATTCGCCCGAGTTGATGGCAACGCCTTCGCCGGTAAAACACTCGCTTGCGTCTTCACCGTTGGCAGGAGCAACCACAGGAATAATTTCAATATGAAACTGTTTGGCAAACTCGAAATCCCGCTCGTCGTGCGCTGGGACCGCCATGATCGCGCCAGTGCCGTAGCTGATGAGCACGTAATCAGCGATCCAAATCGGAATCGGCTTGCCGTTTACGGGATTGGTTGCGTAGGAGCCCGTGAAAACGCCCGTCTTTTCTTTGGCAAGTTCGGTGCGGTCGAGATCGCTCTTTGCCGCTGCCTTGTCGCAGTAGGTTTTTACTGTGGCGGTGTTCTCGGCGATGGTGAGCTGCTCGACCAGCGGGTGCTCGGGAGCGATAACCATGTAGGTTGCGCCAAAAAGGGTATCGGGCCGCGTCGTATAAACGCAGAGCACTTCCTCCCCAACAGCAAAATCAACCTCCGCCCCGGTACTCCGCCCAATCCAATTGCGTTGCAGCGCCTTCACGCCTTCGGACCAATCCAGCCCTTCGAGATCTTTTTCTAATCGATCGGCGTAGGCCGTGATACGCAGCATCCATTGTAGCAGAGGGCGGCGCTCGACAGGATGTCCGCCGCGTTCGCTTTTTCCGTCAATGACTTCTTCATTCGCCAGTACCGTTCCGAGCGCTGGGCACCAATTGACGGGTGCGTGTTTCCGGTAAGCCAAGCGGTGGTCGTCCTGGTACTCGCGGACTGCGTCGTTGCCGACGGCGCTAACCTCGTTGGGAATTGGCAATTCGCAGATCGGTCGGCCTTTTTGCTGCTCCTTGTCGAACCAGGTGTCGTACAACTGCAAAAAGATCCACTGAGTCCAACGAAAATATTCGACATCGGTCGTTGCCACTTCGCGCGACCAATCGTAGCTAAAACCCAACATCTTCATCTGGCGACGAAAAGTGTTGATATTTTGCTCGGTCTGCACCCGAGGATGTTCGCCCGTTTTGATTGCATGTTCTTCCGCAGGCAGACCAAAGGAATCGAAACCCATGGGGTGGAGTACCGATTTGCCCTGCATCCGCGCAGCCCGGCAAACAATGTCGGTAGCCGTGTAGCCCTCAGGATGGCCCACGTGCAGCCCGTCGCCGCTGGGATACGGAAACATGTCGAGCACATACATTTTTTCGCCGACCGGCAACCGGGGCGTGGCGAACGTATGATGCTCGTCCCAAAAGGCTTGCCACTTGGTTTCAACGGGTGCGGGATTGTAGCGAGGCATAGAGGGAAGTCGGAATGCGGAATTCGGATTGCGGAATGAAAAACTAGGTGCGAGCCGTGTCGTGCTCGACCACGGAAACCGTTGATTCTACAGCCCCTAAGGCCCGGCGCAAACCACGTTGCCCGTTGACTTTACTGCCTTCCACCAATTACGATGGCCAGTTTGTCTGCTGCCCCTGATGTTGCCGCTTGTGTGAGAAGACCATGGAAAAGACCAAAGTAGCCATCATCGGGTTGGGGACCGTCGGTTCGGGCGTCGCCCGGCTTCTACTCGATTTCGGCGACCGCACTGCCCGACATGCTGGCCGGACACTGTGGCTCGAAAAAGTCGTCGTCCGAGACCTCAAGCGGGCCCGCGACTGCGATTTGCCCGAGGGGGTGCTCACCGACCAATTGGCCGACGTGATCGATGATCCCGAGATCAAGGTCGTCGCCCAGCTGATCGGCGGACTCGAGCCGGCGCGGACCATCATGCTCCAGTTGCTCGAAAGCGGCAAAGATGTCGTCACAGCCAACAAAGCCCTCGTCGCCGTGCATGGGCCCGAGATTTTCGATCGGGCTCGGGAATTGGGCCGCAGCGTTGCCTTCGAAGCCTCGGTCGCCGGAGGCATCCCGATTATCGCCAACATTGGCCAGTGCCTCTCGGCCAACCAAATACAGACGCTGCACGGCATCCTCAATGGCACGAGCAATTTTATTCTTAGCAAAATGCACGAAGATGGTGCCGCCTACGACGAAGTGGTGGCCGAAGCCCAGCGGCTTGGCTACGCCGAAGCCGACCCGGCCATGGACGTCGACGGAACCGATGCCGCCCAGAAGTTGGCCATCCTCGCCCATCTCGGTTTTGGAGCTCGGGTCGATTGGGACGACATCCCGCGAACCGGGATCGACACGCTCGACCTTGCCGACGTTCGCTATGCCCAGAAAATGGGTTACCGAATCAAATTGCTCGCCGTGGCGCAACTCGTCGATGAGGGCATCGAGCTGCATGTTTCGCCGACATTAGTAAAAGCGGGCCGACCGCTCGCCGAGGTGGGCGGACCTTTTAATGCGATTCGCGTCGAAGCCGATGCCGTTGGGCAGTTACTGTTCTACGGACCAGGAGCAGGGCAGATGCCGACCGCTTCGGCGGTGGTTGCCGACATGATCGACACGGCCGTCGGCCGCACCGCAATTACTTTCCGCACATTAGAGCTGTGGTCGAATCGCCAGGCGCGTGTCGGGCCAGCCGACTACGCCCATGCTCGCGGCCGGTTTTACTTGCGCGCAACGGTCGACGACAGCCCTGGCGTACTTGCGCAGATTACCAAGGCGCTGGGCGAACAGGAAATTTCAATCGCCTCGGTCTTGCAGCACGAGCCGGAAAGCGAAGGCCAGCCTGTTCAACTCGTGATTATGACCCATGAAACAACCGCTGGCGCTATGATGTGACAAAATGTCGAAACTAAAATGCGTGCAGGCCGAGCCGGTGCGCATGTGGGTTCGGGAGTAACTGCGATTCAAAGAATTGAACCACAACGGAACGACGGAAACGACGAAAGAGAATTTTGTGTGTATGATCCAATCCCAGAAGATGTTCAAATTAACGTAATACTTCAGCTATCTGAAGTATCCAAGACAGGGAAAGCACCACGGAGGGCACAGAGCAACGAAACAGGGAACCACGAAAAAAACGAATGACACGAAAGTTTTTTCGACTCTTTCGTTTCTTTCGTGGTTGAAAAGTGAGTTGATTTCTCCGTGTCCTTCGTGCCTCCGTGGTAAATTTTTTTTGAATTGCTTCAGATGCCTGAAGTGTTACAAATTAACAAAAAATCGTCTTGGACTATTGATCAATTTCAACGTAACCCTACTCAAAGACGGCATCAAGCGAGTTGTCAGATAGCCTTTTTCGTCGTTCCTTGGTTCCGTCGTGGTTCATTTCTTTTGCCCTCACAATACCTCCCTAGACAATGAAATACGCAATCATCATCCCCGACGGTGCCGCCGACGAGCCGCAAGACGAACTCAATGGCCGCACCCCGATCGAAGCTGCCCACACGCCGGCGATGGATGCCCTGGCATCCGCGGGCGTCGTGGCACGCGCATGCCACACCCCCGCGTCGTTGCCTGCCGGTTCGGAAGTCGGCAACATGAGCCTGCTGGGCTACGACCCGTTGGCCAATTTCACCGGCCGCGCGCCGATCGAAGCCGCAGCCCAAGGCATCGAGCTTGCCCCTGAAGATTGGGCCATTCGCTGCAATCTCGTCACGGTCGAAGACCAAACGATGCGTGACTTCACAGCCGACCATATTTCGACCGAAGAAGCGACCGAGCTTCTCACCGCAGCTCAAGAAGAGCTCGGCGGCGAGGGTTTGGAGTTTGTGCCGGGCGTCAGCTACCGCAATCTTCTGCTCTGGCGCGGCAGCCAGCGCGAGGCCCCGTTTACGATGGACCTGCGAGCCACGCCGCCGCACGATCTTACCGACCAGTCGGTGCTCGACGATTTTCCACGTGGCCCGGGCTGCAAGGTGCTTAACGACCTCATGACGGCCACGATCAAGCTTTTCGCCGACCATCCGGTGAACAAAAAACGAATTGCCGAAGGAAAACTGCCGGCCACGAACGTCTGGCTCTGGGGCATCGGCCGAGCGCCCAAATTACAGCCGTTCGCCGAAGCCTATGGCCCGCGCGGCGCGATGATTACCGCCGTCGATCTGCTCCGCGGCATGGCGTCGCTCGTAGGTTGGCCGTGCATCGAAGTCCCCGGTGCAACCGGCTATACCGACACCGACTACGCCGCCAAGGGCCGCTATGCGATCGAAGCCCTGAACAGCACTCAGAACCCAGTGGACCTCATTTGTGTCCACGTCGAAGCCCCCGACGAAGCCTCGCACGAAGGCGACTGCGCCGCCAAAGTAAAAGCGATCGAAGAAATTGACCGTCATGTCGTCGCTCCCTTGGCCGAGTCGCTGCAAAGCGGCGGCGACTGGCGAATGATGATCAGCCCCGACCACCCCACGTTCCTCAGCACCAAGACCCACACCCATGGCCATGTGCCGGTAATCCTCGCTGGTACAGGCATCGAAGCCGACGAGTTCACCAGCTATGGCGATACGAATGCAGCAAACTCCAACTTGGCGTTCAGCGAAGGCTGGCAGGCGATGAAGTGGTTTATCGGAAAAGAAAGTAAAGGACGCCAAGAGCGCCAAGGTGAATTGTAAAGGAGCCTTCCCAGCAAGTCGATAAACTTGCGAATCAAGTGATCGGAGCGGCGATCGAAGTCCATCGAATACTTGGAGCAGGGTTTCTTGAGAGTGTCTATGAGCAGGCACTGGCTGTCGAGCTTGCTCAGCGAGGAATAGAATTCGAAAGACAAAAACCGGTTGAACTAAAATATAAGGAAATTGTAGTTGGCGACGCGCGGCTCGACTTGCTTGTTGGCGGGCAGCTAATTACCGAATTGAAGGCAGTTGATGCGATTCATCCGATTCACCACGCGCAAGTAATAAACTATTTGAAAGCAACGGGATTCGAATTAGGGCTTCTGATCAATTTCAATGTCGAGCAACTCCGCACGGGTATAAAGAGAATTGTACTAACTAAGACATGAATCCTTGGCGCTCTTGGCGCTCTTGGCGGTTCATATTCGAAAGGAACCACGCCAGGTATGAGTTTAATCGTCCAAAAATTCGGCGGCACCAGTGTTGCCGATGCTGAGAAAATCCGCGCTGCCGCGCGGCGTGCCCTGCATGCTCAACAGCAAGGCAATCAAGTCGTCATGGTCGTCAGCGCGATGGGCAAAAATACCGATGCGCTCGTGCGGGACAGGTCTGCGAGAGTCCGCCGGCACGCGAGATGGACATGCTCCTCTCAACCGGCGAGCAAGTCTCGGTCGCCGTGGTCGCGATGGCCATTCACGATCTGGGCGGCAAAGCGGTCAGCCTCACCGGCGGGCAAATTGGCGTCCGCACCGACTCGAGCCACGGCAAGGCGCGCATCCAATCGATTTCGACCGACCGGATGAAAAAACTTCTTGACGAAGGCAACATCGTCATCGCGGCCGGTTTTCAGGGCGTCGACGACGATCTGAATATCACCACGCTCGGTCGTGGCGGGAGCGATACCTCGGCCGTTGCGCTGGCCGCCGTGCTGGGGGCCGACCTGTGCGAGATTTACACCGATGTTGACGGCGTCTTTACGACCGACCCGCGC
>JAADIN010000225.1 GCA_013151315.1 Planctomycetota bacterium
CTACCCATCTCGCTCGGCCGCTTCAAAAATTCGCAAAAACGTATTCCGTACATCGCCAAACATCTGGGTCACTTCGCTCACAAGCCGCTGCCCATCGGAATAGCCCAACAGGAAAGCCAACTTCGCTTGATCTTTCGGTTCTTCGGGAAATTCGTGCCGTCCGGAGGAATCCATTAACCGAATGCGTGCCTCGACACTGCGTTGAAATCGGTAGGCGTTGCGCAAAAATCCCGCATCGCTGGTCGCAAGAATGCCTGCCTGTTCTAGCGCCGTCAGCCCGGCAAGCGTTCCGGTCACGCGAATCTCGGGCGTCTGCAAGCCATGTTTGAGTTGAAGCATTTGGACTACAAACTCGGTATCCATCGTGCCGCCGGCGTTGCGCTTCAAGTTACGCCGTGAAGCAGACTCTTGCAGCTTGAGGCGCATCACTCGAATTTCGGTTGCGAAGCTTGCTTTCCACGGCTTGCAGTAAGTCGCCTCGGTAATTGCCCGATTCGCGCGCTGCACGACCTGGGCAGAGCCGGTAAGGACGCGCGCTTTGCAAAGCGATTGCCTTTCCCACAATTGCCCGCTTCCCGATTGGAAATATCGCACAAATTCCTCGAGCGAAACCGCAAGCGCACCGCTACGCCCCGTCGGACGCAGCCGAGGGTCGACTTCGTAAAGCCGACCGTGCGGTCCAAAATAATTGGCCCGCTTGATAATTCGCTGCCCTAGCTCGCTGAAAAAGTGGTTATTGGTTGTCGATCGATTTCCGCCCCGAGGACTGGCACTCCGCGCACTGGCAGATGTCGAGCCCTCGGCTTCGTAGAGAAAGACCAAATCGAGGTCGCTGTGGTAATTGGGCTCTCGTCCGCCCAGTTTGCCCATCGCAAGTACGACAAACTCACACGGCTGGCCCACCCGCTCGATCCCCGGATGCCAAGCCGACGCCTCATGCCCTTCGCCAATGAAAGGGTCTCCGACCAGCGGTTCTCCCATTTTTTCTGTCAGCCGGGCAGTCTCGTCGTCAAGTATCTGGCGAAGGCAAACTTCGGCGATGTCGGAAAGGGCCGCGTGGGTGGCCTCGATTTCATCCTTTCCCAAAATGTCACGAACCCCCACCCGCAAATGTTGTGCGTGCTTAAAACTGTGGAGAATCGGCTCGGAATCTTCCGCACCATGAACCAACTCCTGGAGCGCACTGTCCAAAGTCGTCAGATCGGGCAGTTTTGCGATCAACAGGCTATCGAGCAAATCGTCGATCATGCCAGGGTTGCTGGTAAGAATGCCAGACAAGTAGGGGCATGCCGCACAAAGGGTTACGTAAAGATTCAGCGTCGCATGGTTGCTGCTCAGCAGTTCCCACAGGGCCGCTTTGCCGCCGAGCGAATCGCTTACTCGACTTAAAGTCACCAGCGTGGCATCCGGGTCGGGCGTCTTGGCCACCTCGGCGAGGAGCCGCGGCGCGACCGAGGCCAAGAACAACCGACACCGCCGTGTCGAAAGAAACGGAATCCGTTCCTCGGCAAGCGCCATAAGATTCGTGTACGCAGCAGCAGTATCTTCAAAAGGAAAACGTCCCAAGACGCGCTCGATCACTTCAGGCTTCGGATCGGGATCGTTCACCAGATCGACTTCGGGCTCGTTCTCAGGATCGTCGCCAAATGCTTCATGCAGCAGATGATCGAGAATGGTGCGATTGACCTCGGTCCTTTGTTGGTAGTCCGCCTGAAACGCTTCAAGAGCCGAAACATGGGGCGTCCCCACAAATCCCATCCGGCAAGCCAATTTTCCTAGCTCTTTTGCGCCGGAGGGCAGTGCGTGGGTTTGCAGGTCGTACATGATCTGAAGTCGATGCTCCAGCTTGCGCAGAAAGCTGTAGTTTTGCTCCAGATACGAGCTTTCCTCGCTGGTCAAACTGCCGGCCTTCTCGAGCCGTACAATCGCCTCGAGCGTATTGCCGGTCCGCACGGCGGGTTCCGCCCCTCCGCTGAGGAGCTGGAGAAACTGAATCACGAATTCGATGTCGCGAATCCCGCCGTGGCCCGTCTTCACGTCACTCTGCGAGACGCCTTCGCCAGTCGCACGATCTTCGATCCGTCGTTTGAGCGCTTTGATCCCACTAATATCGGCCAAGCTGAGATACCGGCGATAGACCCACGGTTCGAGCCGCTTCAGATAATCGCGGCCCAACGGCAGGTCGCCCGCAATCGGCCTCGCCTTCACATAGGCCTGTCGTTCCCACGTACGGCCCCGATTGTCGTAATAGGCCGCCGCATGTTCGACACTCGAACAGATGGGCCCCTGACGTCCCTCGGGCCGAAGACGCATATCGACCCGATAAGCAAACCCCAACTCGGTCGGTTCGGCCAACAGTCGAATAAGCTGCTGCGAGACCCGTACGGCAAAATCTTGCGCCGCGAGGGCCCGATCGACGTCCGACTCCTCCTTGGGCTGATAGAGAAATACCAGGTCGATATCGCTGGAATAGTTGAGCTCGAGGCCTCCGAGTTTTCCGAGAGCAAGGACCACAAATCGAGGCAAGTGCGCTTCGTTTCCGCCCGCCCAAGGACGTTTTTCTTTTACGACTCGGGTCGCAAAATCAAGGGCCGCTTCGACCACTGCATCGGCGACGTACGAAATCTGCCGCGCCACCTGGGCGACTGGCAACTCTTTGACGATGTCGCCGTAAGCAATCCGCAACGTCTCGCGCCGCTTGAACTGACGCAGCGCGGCAAGCACATCTTCCTCGTTCGACAACGAACGCACGCCACTCATCAGCTCGTCGACCAACACCTCGCGCGCAACCGGCTGCCCGTCGGTCATCCGCAGTAGATCGTAGCTTTCGGGGTCGCTGCAAAGCTGGTCGCTCAGATGCTGACTGCTGTTGAGGATCAACAGCAAGTTGGGCAGCGCCTGAGGATCCCGCTCGAAAAACGCCGCCATCGCTAGAGGACTCCGGGCGGCCAACAGAAATCGCTCCAAACTGTTGAGCGCCATATCGGGATCGGCCAAGTCGGGCACGGCGGCCGCAAACTGACTGCAAACCGTGGCCAGCAGATCAAGGGGCAACCCGCTGGCCGCTAGGCGTAACAGATTGCCATGCGCCGTGCGCACATTGGCGAT
>JAADIN010000127.1 GCA_013151315.1 Planctomycetota bacterium
CATCGCCGCGAGGGCAAGGCGTATGTCTATCTGCCACAGATCGAACGCGAACCAACGCTCCGCGGTTTAGCCGCCGGTTTCCTAGACCGTGTTTTCGACGGAGCGCTCGACGAATACCTAGTCCATGCCCTGGGGACACGCAAGGTAAGTAAGGGCGAATTGAAGCAGCTTGAAAAAATGATCGCTAAGGCCCACAGTAAAAAATCATCTCGCTCAGCCCGTCCGAAAAAGGGAGATCAGCCATGAACATTTTCTTGTTGGGATCTTCACGCTGGCTCTGGGACTATTTTCTGTTGGCGACCGTGTTGCTTGCCGTCGTTCTGATTGGCGGAAGACTGCTTACGCAGCCCGCTCGCCGGATGGCAGTGCATTGGTCGACTGCGTCGGGGCTTCTGCTATTGGCGCTGTTGTGTGCGATGCCAGGTTGGTCAGTCGTGAATTTGCTTTCGGCACCCGACAGGCCGTCGCCGACTTGGGTATCAGAACTAAAATCGCTGGCCGACCCTGCCCTCCAAACCGCCACGCTCGAACCAACCCCCTTGCAGGCACCGCCATCTGCCGCCGCACAAATGTTCACTGACACAACCACCGTCAAAGTCCCTGTAAAAAACGTTGCGATCGACTACGGCATTCTCATTTCCTACGCAGTTGCCGTCGGCTCGATTTTATTTTCACTTTGGCTACTGCTCGGCACTTGGCAGGTCTACCGATTACGTTCGCAAGCCAAGCCCGCACCGCCTGAACTGAAAGAATTGCTGGCCAAGCTCGCCACCCACAAAAAAGTGCCTGAACTCGGCGTAGTCGCAAAGCTCCCCGTCGCTGCTGCCATCGGTTTGCGTCGCCCGATGGTACTGCTACCCGCCCGCTTTTTGGAACTCGCAAGCCCCGAGAAATTGAAGACGGTTTTGTCGCACGAATTGGCCCATATCCGGCACCGCGATTTGTGGTTGCTCGCTTTGCTACGTGGTTTGCTGCTCGTGCTTTGGGCGCATCCGCTCTATTGGCTGTGGCGCCGGCGTGTGCGGCTCGATCAAGAAACGCTTGCCGATGCGGCCGCGGCAGAGGTATCGTCTCGTGCTGATTACGCGGAACAATTGGTTGCGATGGCGTGCGAAACCGCAAGCGTGTCTCGACGGTTGCCGCTCGCTTCGTCGGTCGGGTTGTGGGAAAGCCCGTCGCAGTTGAAGCAGCGCGTGGCGGTGTTGCTGGATGAAAAATTGACGGTGCTGCGGAGTTGTACGCGGCGGTGGCGAGTGGCCTGTCTCATCGGCACCGGCTCTTTCGCAGTCGCGGCATCGCTTGTGACACTTAGTCCTGCCGACCCGTCTGTTTCTGTCGTTGATAAGAAGACTGACGTTCTTGCCCAAAGCCAGGAGATGCTTGTGCTGCGAGTCGAAGTAGTGGACGCACTGGGCAAACCGGTCGCCAGGACAAAGGTGACTCCTTGGGCACTTCGTAGCTCTCAAGGTCACGGCCATTGGAGCAAAAAAGAGGGCAAAGACGAGGGCCCGACAGCGGTCGTCACCGATGCCGATGGCTTGGCTAATGTTTTGTATCCGCATCATAGGTACTGGGGTGAAAAAATACAGACGACCGCGGTCTCTCTTTGGATCGATCACCCGGAATATGGGTACATCGACGACATGCACATTGATGTGCCGCTCGAAGAGGCCGCCCCCTATAGAATCTCACTTGTCCGTGGAATCTCGCTCGAGGTGAGGCCAACGATCGATGGCAAACCGACCAGCCTCGATGGCATCTACTCCATGTGGTCCGATGGGCGTTCGTGGTTGCCAGGGATGAAACTTGGAAGACCCGCAGAGGGCGTGCTACGAATTCCTGCGATGAAACCTGGGACTGCTGAGGTACGTCTCGTTCGCATGGAGCGAGAAAAGGCGACGCACTTTAGCGAGATCCTTACGATTGACCTCAAACCGGAGGAGGCGGCTAGCATTGATGCGCCGCTACGCCCAGCCCAAACCATCCGCGGAAAGCTTAGCGACAACGTGCCACGCCCCGTGTTGCAAGGACGCATCAAGGTACAGACGATACCTAAAACAGGTTCATCCGAAATGGAATGGTTTACTTGGGTACCCGTTCAGCCTGACGGGACCTTTACTATCGAGAGTTGGCCTACGGGCGAGGCGATTCAACTCACAGCACTATGCGATGGTTTTCTTGCCACGTCTGGCACGGCACCTCAGGCCGTTAATAATCCTCGTGATCCAAAGACCGATCCTTACCTGCGTCCACAGGTTTTCGAGCCTACCGATTCAGAGCCAATCGAAGTCTCCATGACGGCGCTCGCGAGGTGTGTTGTTGATGTCGTCGATAACCAGGGCAATCCGGTAGCCGATCTTGAGATTGGTGCGTGTCCCAATGTTGGCTGGTGGAACGGAGGCTCTCAAATTTATTGCAGCCCTTTAGTCCGGAGAGAACGTTTGCAGGAAGTACGCAGCTATACCGAGGCCATCGATGAGGGCTTTCTATATCCATTTTCTGCAGAAACTGACACGGCAGGACGCGTTGCACTCCAGCTCCCGGCAGGCAGAGAAGATATCCACGTGAAAAGCGAGGAGTACGAAACGCCCATCCTTCTTGGTAATCGTAGACGCCGAGTCCAACTTGTCGCAGGTAAAACAACGAACGTGAAGCTAATCGTGCAGCCCAAGGGGACTGAACAGCTGGGCGACTGGGACAAGCTAGCGGGCATTGTCTTAGGTTGTTCGACAATAGAAGGAAAACGCGTCTGTGCTTTGCCGGGAGTTACAGAAAAGATCGAATCGTTTCGTAAGCGATTGGCCGAGGCGGACGACCCCTTTAACCCAGCTCTCTTAGCCGAGGCCTACGAGGCGATTGCCGAAGTGCTCGACGACGCCGGCGACACCAAAGAAGCCACCAATTGGCGACGCAAATCAGCCGAGCAGGCCGCGAAGATTGATGGAAACGAAACCGATCAGGAAAAAAAATTAAACAGCATCTTCGACGAGAGAACGAACCAAAAAGAAGGGCCCTATTGAACGATAGCAGCGAAGCGGAATTTTCCAACTACTTTACATCCGAGAGCGTTTGATCAGCCA
>JAADIN010000161.1 GCA_013151315.1 Planctomycetota bacterium
GCACGTCGAGCACTTTTTTCTCCTCGATCGCGTTGCCAATTTGAACCGCCCCGCCGGAGAGCGATTCGCTTTCGCTGGTGAGCTCGGCACTAGAAAACGTCGCGCCATGAATGCCATCGCGGCCCGTGCGCCCGCCAACACTCACAATGAAATCGCCCGGCTTCGGTTCTTTGAACGACATTTCCTTGGGGATCAGCCCGACGTTGCCGCAGTAGACCAACGGATTGCCCAAGTAGCGCTCATCAAAATAGACCGCCCCGTTGACAGTCGGAATGCCCATTCGGTTGCCGTAGTCGCGAACGCCGCCGACCACGCCGTGCATGACCTGTTTGGGATTCAAAACGCCCGGGGGCAGCGAGTCAGTGGGCGTGTCGGGCGGGGCGAAACAAAAAACGTCGGTGTTGCAGATCGGCTTGGCGCCCATGCCGGTGCCGATCGTGTCGCGGATCACGCCGCCGATGCCCGTGTTGGCACCGCCATAAGGCTCCAACGCCGAGGGGTGATTATGGGTCTCGACTTTGAAAGCCAAATCGTCATCAAAACGAACGATGCCGGCGTTGTCTTGAAAAACGCTGACACACCAATCGTCGTCGCCCCATCGTTCTCGCAGCTCGACGGTCGAGGCAAAAATCGTCTCTTTGAGCATGTTGTCGAATTGCCGTTCGCCCTGCTCGTCGCGATACGCAATCCGGCCCGCCAAGGTCTTGTGGCTGCAATGCTCGCTCCAAGTTTGGGCGATCGTCTCGAGCTCGATGTCGGTCGGCTCGCGGCCCAGCTCGGCAAAATGCTGCTGGATGGTCTGCATTTCGGCAAGTTGCAGGTAAAGCTGTCCCTCGCGGCTGAGCTGCCCAAGGCCCTCGTCGTCGAGGCCGCTAAGCTGGGTCGTCTTGAGTTGGAACTGATATTCACTGCCTAATTGCAATCGATCAAACGGCAAGGGTCCCACGATAAACTGTTCGATCGCATCGTTGGCCAGGATGCGGCTGCCGATCGCTTGGAGTTGCTCGCCACTAGCGCCGCGAATCCAGTATTTACGAAGCGTCCGCACCGCATCGATCGAGAGCCCGAAATCACGAGCCGCCGTTTCGGCGCTCTGAGCGACTGGATCCATGACGCCCGGTTTGCGAAGCACCTGGACAAGCACGGCATCGTTTCCGCTTGTCGTTTTTTCCAGAGCCGGCGAAGACGACAAGAGATCGTTGCCAATGGATGCCACGACAGCCTGCTCGACCATCGCGTCGGCAAATAGCTCGGCGGCCAACTGATCGACCTGCTGCTGGTTGAGCGCAGAGCCTTCGACAAGAAACCCACGAGCCGAGCAGACCGTGAGCTCGGCAGCAATGCCCAGCTCAGCCGCAAGGGTGGCCACATTTTCGGCTTCACGATCTGGCAATCCCTCGCGGGGATGCACGTCAATTTCCCAAAGCATCTTTAATTCCCTAAGGTATCTCGGGTCCGTTTCGCTTTTTGTAAGGCGTCTTGAATTTGCGACCAATTCTCGGCGGAAATCCCTTCGCGCAAGTGGTCGATTTGTTCGACCAATCGGTCCAGTGCTCCCAGCAAAGCGGTTTGGTTCTGTGAAAAAATTTGCGTCCATAGTTCGGGGTCGGCCGCCGCGACTCGGGTCGTGTCGGTCCAACCGGTCGCGACAAGCGAAAGCCATTCGTCGGGCGTCGCCGCCACCAAGGCCGAGGCGACCAAGTGCGGCAAATGGCTCGTTGCCGCCAGTGCCTCGTCGTGTGCGTCGGGCGGCATCTGTACCACCCGGGCGCCCAGCGATTCCCAAAAAGTTTCAGCCCGAGCGGCGATGCTCGACGACGTGTTCTTGGTAGGGGTTACGACGACCGTTTTGCCATCGAGTAGGTCAGCCCGAGCGTTTTCGGGACCCGTCCGATGATCGCCCGCTAGCGGATGGCTGCCCACAAACTGCTGCAAAGAGGCTTGTTCGGCCTGCTTCTCGATGCCAGCACAAATCGTGGCCTTGGTACTACCCACATCCGTAACCAAAGCCTGACTCCCCACCGAGGCCAAGGCAAGGCAGACGTGGTCGACGACCGAGGCAACCGGCGAGGCAACAATCACCACGTCGGCTGACGCAACTCCTTGTTTCATGTCCAATTCGGCCCGATCAATGGCTCCACAGGCCAGCGCCTTCTCAAGGCTCGACTGCCGGCGACCGATGCCGATAACCTCTGCCGCCAAACCGCGCTTCCGCAAGGCCAAGCCGATCGAGCCGCCAATGAGGCCGACTCCGACAATCGCGATGTTTTGGAAAGGGGGCATAGGGTGACGAGTTGTGGAATGACGAATCAGACGGGCACCGGGCAATTGAAAAGGGCCCATTCTAGCAGAGTCTCGATTCTTTACAGGGGGGCTCAACCGGCTAATCCGCCAAAACGGCAAGCTCTCTGGAGCTTGCAAACCTTCGCTAAGCAGAACGGCTCTTCCCTCGAATATGAAAAAACCGTGAAAATTGCGTTTCCGCCCACGCCCCACACCACTCAGTGCGGTAGAATGCCATCAATCGATTATTGCAAGCTCGCAGGGAAAGGCGTTGATGCTATCAGCAAAGGGATTTGTGCAGTCGGGCCATTCACGCTTTCGCGAGGAGATCGCCATGTTGCGTACGACATTTTTAAGTACGACATTTTTAACTTGGGCCCTCTTCGGCACGTCGCTTCTCGGTCACGTCTCGGCGCAGGAGTGGGCTGAGAAGATGTTTAACGATCTGGACCACGACTTCGGCACCGTGGCCCGAGGGGCGGATACCGTTTTTCGCTTCGAGATTACCAATCTCTACAAGCAGCCCATGCACATCACCGGAGTGCGTTCGAGTTGCGGTTGCACGTCCCCGACGGTTGAAAACTCTACCATCAAGACCCACGAAAAGGGGTACGTCGTTGCCAAATTCAATACGCGAACTTTCGTAGGTCGGCATGGCGCGACGTTGACGATCTCGTTTGCCCCGCCTTATGCGGCTGAAGTTCAGGTGCGCGTTCACGGCAATATCCGCAGCGATGTGGTCTTCCAGCCTGGGGCAGTTCAGTTTGGCAGCGTCGACGAAGGCGCCATGAATGAGCAACTCATCTCGGTGAATTACGCCGGCCGTGAGAACTGGACCATTGTCGACGTAACGAACGACAATAATCATTTCGAAGTTGAATTGCAGGAAACATTTCGCGGCGGAGGCAAAGTCTCGTACGGACTCTTGGTACGGCTGAAAGACAACATGCCGCCTGGGTACGTCAAAGACCAGCTGACCGTGATCACCAACGATCACCGCGCCGAAAGCCAGCGAATTCCGCTCTATGTCGAAGGTCGCATTGTCCCCGAGATTTCGGTGACCCCCGCGATCTGGGTGCTCGGCAACGTGACCACGGACAAGGCCATCACCAAAAAAGTGGTCGTGCGAGGCAAGACGCCGTTCAAAATCACCAGCGTCGATTGCAGCGACGATTGTTTTACGTTCAAAACCGACGACCAATCGAAGCAGTTGCATTTGGTGGAAATCACCTTTCGCCCAGGCCCCACCCGGGGAGCGGTCAAAGTGCCGGTCCGCATTTCGACCGATCGGGGGAACAACCGCGGTGCCACCCTCATGGTCTCGGCCCACGTTAAACAAGCGGCCCCGGTGGCCAGATCTTCAACGAGCGCCGTGGTTGAGAGCGCCAAGGTTGCTGGCGCCGCTAGCAAATAGTGAGGAGTCACACCCCGGAATTGCCCTGCTGGGGTGCCACTGCTGGCTTGCCCAGCAGTGGCACCCGCTTGCAATTCTCGCAGCTTCATCTTTCCGTTGACACCGCTCCCGGCTGTCGCCATACTCTCCGCCCTTCTCTTGGTGCGGATTGATCTTTTCTCCCGCGAAAGTGTGTGGCATGGCAGTTGGCCGAGTGGCTTGGTTGGTTTGGTTGCGCGATCCTTTAGGGTGGCGTCGGGGGGGGCATGCGCTCGTGGCAACCCTGACGCTCGTGGTTGCTGCGGCGGGCAACTTGGCAGAAGCCCAAGAGAATCGCAAGTCTTTTGAAGACGCCGAATTTTCGGAGCTCCAGGTGAACGACGCGGGCGAGGTCTGCGACGTATGCACTTCCGAGGCCGCAGAGTTTGGCCAGTGGGAGAGTCTCGTCGACGACGATTCCCGTCAACTCTGGGAACCTTCAGAGTTAAGTTGGCAACCTTTTGATTGGGTTCGGCACCTAGGGTTTCGGCATTCGTCGACCCATGGCCGACATATTGGGCGCGGAATTCCGCTCGAAGGAACCAGTTGGCTAAACCGACCTTACCACGTTGACTGGTTTATCGGCCCCTTGCTAGGCGACGACCTGATCGACAACCGCGTTAGCCAAGAGAATGTCTTGATCGGCGGCGTACGCATCGGTTGGGACTTCGACTACTATTGGGGCATCGAATGGCGATACGCTCGGGCCGATCCGAATGCCCAGTTCGACACTCCGCAACCATCGCCGAACGATGTGAGCTACTCGCTAAGCGACGTCAGCTTGATTTACTACCCGTGGGGAGACTCAAAAGTTCGTCCCTACGCCTTGCTTGGCATCGGAGCCGCGCAGATCGATTTTACCGACGATGCAGGCATCAATCACGATGCGACCTTGGCGACGATGCCACTAGGCGTCGGCATCCAGTTCCACCAGGCGTCTTGGCTTCTGTGGCGATTAGAAGTGCTCAATAATTTGTCGTTTGGCGATGATGGGTTGTCGACGATGAACAATATTTCGATCACAGCGGGCATGGAACTGCGACTCGGAGCGAGACCTGCCTCCTACTGGCCCTGGCGAACGAGCCGAAAAATCTGGTAGAATTGAAAGCCGAGAGTCCAGGGTCGAGAGTCCAGAGCCAGAAAACAGCGTGTCGATATCGAATAATTCACCGCGTTTTGCAGTCCTTGGCGGCGGGATCACCGGGCTGACGGCTGCTTATCGCCTCTCGCAACTTGCGCCTCGCGCCTCAGTCGAAGTGTTTGAGGCGAGCGACCGGCTTGGAGGCATGCTTAGCACTCGCCGCGAAGACGGGTACTTGATCGAACAGGGGGCCGACAGCTTTCTCAAAAAACTGCCCTGGGCTGTCGAGCTGTGCGAAGAACTGGGCCTGGGCGACGAGCTTTTGCCAACCAATCCTCAGAGCCGTCGGGCACTGGTGGTTCGCGACGGACTTCTGCATCCAGTACCCGAAGGGTTTGTTATTCTGCAGCCCCATCGCATGCTCCCCATGCTTCGCACTCCGCTGTTGAGCTGGAGCGGTAAGCTTCGTTTGCTGCAGGAACGCTGGATCGGGTCGCCGCAGGGGTTGCAGGAAGCGGATTACGACGAAAGCGTTGCTTCGTTCGCTACGCGTAGGTTGGGGCGAGAAGCTTTCGAGCGGCTGGTCCAACCACTGTTGGCGGGAATTTACACGGCCGACCCTCACCAACTTAGCCTTGCAGCGACGATGCCTGATACCGTCGAGGCCCTGCGCAAACATGGCAGCCTGACGCGTGCAGCGTTTGAGAAAGCAAAGCAAGACGCAGCGCGTGACGAAGAATCGGAATCCCAAGCAAGCGGCGCTCGCTACGCCAGTTTTGTGACTCTCCGTCGTGGTTTGGGGCATTTGGTCGAAACGCTTGCTGAGCGTCTGCCGGCCGAAAAAATTCACCTCAACACCGCAATTCAAAGCCTTGCTAAGACTGAAAACCAACAGTGGATCGTTCGCCCAGAAGGCGGCGATTCGTTCGATCCATACGACGGGATCGTGGTCGCATTGCCAGCGCCTCGGGCGGCGGCAATTGTAGAAAATCTCGACACGCGGCTTAGCGATTTGCTCGGAAAAATCCCCTATGCCAGCAGTGGAATCGTCTGCATGGTCTACCGGCGCGACCAGATCGCACGCGACCTCGACGGTTTTGGGCTGGTCGTTCCGACCATCGAGAAAAAAAACATCATCGCGGCAAGTTTTTCTAGCGTGAAGTTTCCGGGGCGAGCGCCAGACGATCAGCTACTCGTGCGAGTCTTTCTTGGCGGTGCAATGCAACCCGAGCTGGTGGACCTGCCGGACGAGAGGTTGCAAGCCTTGGCTCAAGCCGATCTCGTCGAGCTTCTTGGCATCACAGGTCAGCCGTTACGAGTTGACTTAGTGCGCTGGCAAGAAAAAATGCCCCAGTACCATGTGGGACATGTGCAGTTGGTCGACGCGATCGAAAAACGCACGGCCGACTTCGAGGGATTGGAGTTGGCAGGCAATGCGTATCGCGGAGTCGGCATTCCGCAATGCGTACGAAGTGGCGACACGGCCGCGCGTCGGTTAGCCGCTCGGACTTAAAAATCGCGGTTCTCTACTCAAACTGGAGACGCAATTGGTTATCGGTCTCAGAGAGAACCAGCAACGCTTCAAGGTAGCCGTTGGCTAGCTGGCGAAAATCGTCGGCAAGGCTCGGGTCGCTGGCGAGCGCCGCTTCTAAAATTTCACGCTCAGGAGAGGCGACTGCGTCGGCTTCGAGCGCCCCATCAAATTCCGAGAGTCTCAATCGGACAGGGAAATCAAGCTGCACGCCGGAATCGTTAATCGCCTGTTGAATACGATTTTCAAGGTCTTCCTGCAACTGCCCGGCACGAGCCTCCAAGCCCTCCAGTTCGATCGTTTGCGGTTTCGCAGCGGAGGCAGACAGCGATTCTCTCTGCAACAGCGAGGCAAAGGGCGTAGCAAGAAGTTGGGCCACCGGCGTCACCGCGCGCCCAACCGCGCCGGCGGTCGCGGTCGCAAGACCTAGCAAGTGGGGTTCCATAGATAATCCTTCGACGCAAAGACGCAAGCGGATGTCCCTTGTCCTCTCGACTGAGGCCCGCTACTGAAAGACCATCGACCTTTGGCGGATGTCGATTTAGGAAAACTGCGGCAACTTTGCCAACAGTCGCTTTCTCCGCTGCACCAGTTACTTCGTCCCAAGGCTGGCTAGCAAATCGACGGCTGCGCGCTGTGCTAGCAATTCGCGATGGGCGACGACTTGTCGGCGGACGAATTGAAGGTCGTCGTCGCTAAGCCGTGAAAAATAGACGGCTATTCGCTTGCCGTTGTTTTTGATGAGCACCACGGTTTTCGCAGTGACCTGTTGCAACCGCGCCTCGCAACGAAATCGTGCTCCATCATCGGTCCACTGGCGCACGGCACGACTTGCCAATCCGCCCGGTTCGCTAAGCACCGGTTGCCCAAAGAGATCGTCAAACGAAGGATCCTCGGTCTCGTCTGAATCCTCGAGGATAGGATCCGTGGGAACTTCCATCTCCTCTTCAGACGAGGGCAACAGCTCGTCTAGTGGGTCCACCTCAGCAGGCGTGTCCTCTGCGGCAGCTGGCTCGTCGAACAAGTCGTCCGCAGGAGCATCGTCCGAAAAACTCTCTTCAGGCATAGGGTCGGGAGTCGTCGGAGCGTCGAATTGCGAATCCAAATCAGGCTCAGGCTCTACGATCGCTTCGCTGACGGCGGGAGTTTCAATATCGTCTGCCTCGAGCGTAGGGCGGTTGACGATCGAACTCTCGGGTTGGTCCGCGTCTTGTTCAGGGACGGTCACGGCCATAGGGGGTATAAGCTCTTGCTCGGGAGAGCCACTTGGGGCCGGCGCGAGGTAAGGACTCCCGAAGTCGTCAACGGCATGCTCGTGGCAACAATCCATCGGAAGGCAACATGAGACAGGCGGGCAGATCTCGATAACCGGCGGTTGGCACGGCGACAGACAATCCATGCTGTGAAGCCAATGATCCGCCGACGCCGGGTTCACCGTCATCCCAGTTATCAGAAGACCGACTAGTAGAGTCCGAGAGATATTCCACATCGTAGAGTCACCTTTCAAAAAAACGCTTCAGATAGATCTGACGCTTTCATCTTAACTGGCCGTTTCTCGAGAAGCAACGAGAAGCAGGCTCAAAACGAGTGCTTTGACAACTCTTAGGATTGGGGTTCGAGGCGTCGGAAGTTGTTTCGTAGTAAGTTGTTCTGACGCCTCGAACCCCAATTTTTAGACATGACAAAGCACTAGGGCGAAGCGACCGGCTTGGCCGACCCGAGTGCTTTGCTGGCATGGGCCAAGTAGCTTGCTAGGCCAAGGTGCCTTTCACGAATCAGCTTCTCTTCCATACGATGCTGAGTGGCAGCGCTTTGCCAACTTTGAGCAACAGGGCCTGTAAGGTTGGCCTTGGGACCGTCGGTTATCAAATCGAGTGCCCGCTGGTTGAGCTTTGTGCCGGCCAGATGCCAAGCCAAAACTTGCTTGGCATGAAAAGTCACTCTTTGCTCGACGCCCCGGTCGGCGAGTTGCTTAATCTTGTCAATCACACGTTGATGCCCTTCGAGGCGATGCGTCAAGTGGTCGAGTAATTGCCAATTTTCAAAGTTTTGAGAACCCGATTGCCGACCAAGAATTTCTTCCTGAACACAAGCGGTCAGAGCCTTCCAATAGTTTTGGGTTGCCTTTTCGCGTTCGGCTTCGGTGAGTTCCGAAGCTGGTTTCAATTCGGTTGCTGGTTGGGCAACCATTGATTTTGCGATAACTTCCGTATTTCCTTCCACTTCGGTTTCTGTCTCGACTTCGGAAGAGGCACGGTTCAGGCCAGCCAAGTGACCGCTCTTCTCGCTCGAAGTCTCTTCGGATTCAGCAGCTGGCTGATCTTCGGAAGTACCAAAGAGGGTCAACTCATGCAGTTCGGCGACTTGAGGACTTTGCAAAACGTCTGCCGCAACGGCCTGCAAATCGATACCAAGATACAGCAACCCCCCTGCGATTCCGCCGCACAAAGCTACCAAGCAGCCCATGAACTCGATGATCGAAAGACCTCGTCGTACGACTTGGCTACGGTGTTTATTGGCCGACCTCAATTGCATGTTTTTTCCTCGCTCGATACGACTATGCTGTTTCACGCATCAAAAACATAGCCTCCCCTCGGGCATCTGGCGCAAAGTCACCCGTTTCTACGATCAGACTTGTGTCTCTGAAGCGGGCTATTGAGGGTCGTAGCGAATATGCGGATTACTGATTGCTGCGCCGCGAAGCACGGCGGCGATCGGCTTCGCTGAGAAGCATTTTTCGCATTCGGATAGCACCCGGGGTTATCTCAACCAGCTCGTCCTCTTCGATGTATTCGAGGCAAGCTTCGAGCGACATATCTCGCACAGGCCGTACCTGGCTGTTGTCGTCTTTGCCCGAGGCTCGCATGTTGGTCAGCTTTTTGCCCTTCACGATATTGACCTTCAAGTCGCCATCGCGGCAATGCTCGCCAACCACTTGCCCCTCGTAGATCTGATCGCCCGGACGGATAAAGAATTCGCCCCGGTCGTAAAGTGCATCCAAAGAGTAGGCGGTGACCCGCCCCGTCTCGTGAGCAATCAGCACGCCGGCCCCGCGCTGGGGTACGTCTCCTCGGACGGGCTCATAATTGAGGAGCGTGTGGTGCATAATCGCTTCGCCTTTGGTGGCGTTAAGCATGCGGCTGCGCAGGCCCATCAGCGAGCGGGCGGGAATCGTAAATTCCATATGCACAAAACCCCCACCGCCGGTGCGGCGGCTAATTTTAATCACCTGGGCCCGCCGGTCGCCCAGCAGGGCCATGACCGAGCTTTCACACGACTCGGGGCAATCGACTACAAGCTGCTCGATCGGTTCGCACTTCTGGCCATCCACCTCGCGGTAAATCACCTGCGGCTTGCCAACGCAGAGCTCAAAACCCTCGCGTCGCATGTTTTCGATCAAAATCCCCAGGTGCATCATCCCTCGGCCCGAAACACGAAACTGCTCCTGCGTCGGCCCCGGTCCCACCTGCAAGGCAACATTCGAGCGAAGCTCTTTTTGAAGTCGCTCAGAAATCTGTCGGCTCGTAAGGTATTTTCCTTCACGGCCAGAAAAAGGGCCGTTGTTGACCCGAAACGTCATGTGCAAGGTCGGCTCGTCGATTGCCACGGCCGGAAGCGGCTCGGGACACGAGGGATCGGTTACGGTGTCGCCGATTTCGATCGGCTCGAGTCCCACCAGGGCACACAAATCGCCGGCCTCGACTTGCTCGACTTCTTTCCGATCGAGTCCGTCGAATGCCAACACTTGCGTGATCTGGCGTTTCGTGGCGACTCCCTGCCGGTCGATGACGAGGATCGATTGGCGGCGGCTTACGGTTCCTTGCCGAACTCGCCCGACCGCAATTCGGCCTACGTAGTCCGAGTAGTCGAGCGTCGTGACCTGCATTCGCAGTGGATCGTCAGCAAGCCCTGCCTCGGGCGGCGGAACATGCTGCAAAATGGTTTCGAAGAGCGGCTTGAAATTGTCTCTCGGATCTTCCAAGTTGAGCGACGCCCAGCCCTGTTTAGCCGAAGCATAAATCGTAACAAAATCGAGCATTTCGTCGGGCGCTTCGAGATCGACCAATAAATCGAAGACCTCGCTGACGACCTCATCAGGCCGCGCGTCAGGCCGATCGACCTTGTTGACCACCACAATCGGCTTGAGTCCGTATTGCAAGGATTTTTGTAGAACAAACCGCGTTTGCGGCATCGGTCCTTCGTAGGCATCCACCAGCAGCAGGGTGCCGCTGGCCATTCCGAGCACCCGCTCGACTTCGCCGCCAAAATCAGCATGGCCCGGGGTATCGATCAGGTTGATGCGGTACTGCTCCCCCTCTTCCGATTGGTAACGAACCGCACAATTCTTGCTGAAGATCGTGATCCCTCGCTCGCGTTCCAGATCGTCCGAGTCGAGAATCAGCCCATGCTGCCCGCCAGCAAGCTTGGTGAGATCTTCTTCTCGGAACTGGCCCGACTGGTAGAGCAATTGATCGACCAGGGTCGTTTTCCCATGATCGACGTGGGCAATGATCGCAACATTTCGCAAAAGGGACGTAGAAACAGGCATTTGAGCGATGTTCATGAAGGACTCGGCAGGGGGGACTTTTCTAGCCACCGGCAGGAGCCGGCGGTTTGCGGTCGCACTGGGGGAAGGCATCTTGGGGAGAAACCCACAATTGTACGCTATTGACGGCCCTCATGGCAGTTCATTTCGGGAGGTTCTCTGAATTTTTGGTTCGTGAAAAAGGGAACCTGTTGTGCAGAAATTGCGGGCAAGTGGGCAAAGGTCCAGGGATTCTTCCCGATTTCCTACTAGCTAACTCACCTACGGCCCTCAAGTCGACCGATGGTCAACTACATGGGCTGACTACGCAAACTTGTTGGCCTGTGGGCAGGCACGTATACTTAGCTGTGGGGTTGGCACCCGATTGGTGGCACCCTCCTCAGCTTCGACAACTCGACACTGACTTGACACTTGGAATCCACGGTGGCCAAACCACTTGTGTCGCCCAGCAGCGGCCCCTCCATAAATCGTGAAGCTTCGGATGCCTTGCCCAAGGTGCTCTATCTGGGCGGCGTCCATGGTTCGCTTGCCGACATTCGCGCCCGCCTGGGTGATGAAGTCGAGGTGGTCGAGGTTTCTTCGCCCGTCAGGGCACTCTCGCAACTGGCCGGGGGAGAATATTCGGCCGTCTACTGCGACGCAGAACACTTTGCTCAAGCCACCGATGTTGGCAGCTTGCTTCGCAACGACCGTATCCTCCGAGGCATACCCGATGGCGTCGTCCTGCTAGACGGAGAAAACACAATCCTGTGGGGTAACGGCCGGCTGTCGGAATGGTGTGGGAAAAAAAACGTGGTTGGCGAGAATTTTTATCGACTGCTCGGCACCCCCGAGATCATGGGCCCCGACTTCTGTCCGTTTCACACGGCCCTGTCGACCCATGAGCAGAGCGATTCGACTTTGCGATGTGACGACAATCGGTACTTTCGAGTTCACGCAGCCCCGTTGTTCGAAGTGGGCGACGAATCGCCGAGAAACTTGGTCGTCACGGTCCATGATGTCAGCGCCGAAGTTCTCCAACAGCAAAAACTCGAAGCGATCCACAAAGCAGGCGCTGCCCTGGCGGATTTGACAACGAGCGAAATTTCTTCGTATTCGGTCGAGCAACGTATCGAGCTGCTCAAGTCAAACATCCTGCAATGCACGCAAGATGTACTTCAGTTGGACGTCATCGAGATTCGCATGCTCGATCAGGAAACCAACGCACTCGATCCACTACTCGCGGTCGGCATCGTCCCAGTTGCGGTCGAACGCCGACTCCATGCCGAAACTCAAGGGAGCGGCGTCACGGGCTTTGTCGCGGCGACGGGCAAGAGTTATATCTGTGCGCACACAGTCGAAGATCCCCTTTACCTTGAGGGAGCCGAAGGAGCACGTAGCTCGCTTACCGTCCCCCTGATGCTACACGAGCAAGTCATCGGCACGCTGAATATCGAAAGCCCTGAGCTGAATGCTTTCGACGAAAGCGACTTGCAGTTTTTGGAAATCTTTGCTCGCGACGTGGCCGTGGCACTGAATACGTTGGAACTGCTTGCGGCTGAAAAAGCAAGCACTGCCGCAGCGAGTGTCGAAGCAATTCACAGTGCCGTGGCGCTACCGATTGACGACATTCTTAACGACGCGGTCAATGTGATGGAACGCTATATCGGCCACGAACCCGATGTTGTCCAGCGTTTGCAATCCATTCTTCGTAACGCACGAGACATCAAGCAGGTGATTCAAAAGGTGGGACAGAAGATGGCACCCGCCAAAGCTCAGCCTAGTATGGTGGTCACGGAAGCTCGACCGCTCCTTGTCGGCAAGAGAATCTTGGTCGTCGACGCAGACGAGTCGGTCCGCTCAGCAGCCCACGCGCTCCTGGAACGCTATCATTGCGTGGTCGAGACCGCACACGATGGCAGCGAAGCCGGATTCATGGTGCGCAATCTGGATGCCAACACCGCTTACGACGTCATCATCGCCGATGTGCGGCTGCCCGACATGAATGGCTACGAGTTGTTGCTCAAATTGAGCGAACAGATCGAGCATGTGCCGATGGTACTCATGGCCGGATTTGGTTACGACCCCGATCACTCGATCGTCAAATCTCGCCAAGCAGGCCTACGCAGTGTCTTGTACAAGCCCTTCCGTCTCGATCAGCTGGTGAGCACGATCGAAGAAACCGTTTCACTCGACAAACAAAAATAGTGTTTCGGATTCCGCCGCGATGAGTCTAGTCGTCCTTGCTTGTGTCCTTCTGTTGGCAATACTGGGCCACGGATATTTCTGGATTGATGGGGTCAATCGCCTACACGCTTGGTCTGGCCCGAGGGTTTTGATTGACATTCCCACCTACGCGGCAGTGCTCGCTTTCCTCATGCTGCCGATGGGGGTCGCCTGGGATTGGTGGCATCTTGGCGTGGGCTGGACCGGCTATGTTTGGTCTCAACCGGGCTTCTTGCCCCGATATCTCCAGTTTTGCGTGGTTTGGGGAGTGGCCAAGCTCGTCCTCAATCAAATTCACCAGCACAAGGTCGACCCTCCCCAAACGCTGCTCAGCTCGAGGCAAGAAAAATCGAGCCTCGTTCCCGACGAAAACCCTTTGCCGGTCAGCGGCCCCATGACGCAAGTGCTCGCTCGACTTCCCGGCAACCAGTGCCTCCAACTTACGGTCAGTTTTAAGCAACTTGCAATCCCGAGCCTGCATCCCAAGCATGAAGGCCTCAAGATCGCGCACCTTAGCGATCTGCACATGACCGGACGCATCGAGCAGCGCTGGTACGAAGCGGTCGTTGAGCAAACCAACCAGCTCGAACCCGACGTGATCGCGATCACGGGCGATATCCTCGAAAAGGAAGCATGTTGGCATTGGCTGCCAGAAACACTGGGCCGGCTGCGTGCCAAGCAGGGTGTCTATTTCATTCTGGGAAATCATGATTTTTTTATCGACGCGAACCGCACCCGGAAGATTCTTTGCGATGCAGGCCTCATCTACGTCGGCGGAAGTCGAATCGAGACGCAGTGGAACGGTGCAGCCGTTTTGATCACGGGCAATGAACGCCCGTGGGGCGTTGATGAATTGGAAGACGCAAAGCCGGGGGATTGCAATCCCCCGGCTTTGCAGGGCGTATCCCAAAAGCACGACATTTCGCACATTCCTCTAAAACTGGCCTTGGCTCACTCGCCCGATCAATTCGCATGGACGTGCCGACAGGATGCCGATCTGATGCTTGCGGGGCATACGCATGGCGGACAGATTCGCTTTCCGCTCTTAGGCGCGGTGGCTTGCCCCAGCGTACACGGCACACGTTACGCCTGTGGCACGTTTCGATCGGGCAAAACCGTGATGCACGTCTCACGCGGGATTTCTGGCGAGAGACCGGTGCGTTGGAACTGTCCGCCCGAGATTGCACTGCTAGAACTGACAGCGGTCCGCTAAATTTTTTCCAGTTCGACGCAGATTCCTCCGGCTCGTACCACTTTGTGCATCTTGGTGAACCAGAGCTCTTGCTTCCAACGCAGCCCCAACTCTTCGCACTGTCGACGGAGTTCTTGACGGTTAAGTGTGCGACAATACCAAAGCCGACTTGTCCACGCTCCGGAAAAACTGTCTTCGGTTGCTAGTAGCAACATTCGGCCACCCTTGGTCAGCACCCGCGCCATCTCGGCCAGGCCGGGCTTCGGGTCAGGAAGATGCTCGAGCACGTAGCCGCAAGTGAGGCCATCGAACGAACCGTCGGCAAAAGGGAGGTGGGCCAGATCGGCGGCAACGAAATCGGGTCTTGTACTTTTCAACCGATTGCGTGCCCGGCGCAACATTCGATTCGAAAGATCGGTGCAAGTCACCTTGGCATCGGGTTCGCCATATTTGAGCAGATGGCTCGCGATCTGCCCGGCCCCGCTGCCGATATCCAGGATCGAACGCAAGCCCTTGAGATCGAACTTGCGAGTTCGGAAAAGCCGCTCGCCCAACGGAATGTGCAGCGAGACCATGCTGGCAGCGGTGAGCAAGGCCCCCTTGGGCCCACCATAAACGCGTTTGACTTTCTTACGATACTCCTCGCTGCTCGCGGTGAGAATCATATCGTTTTCAATCAGCCGATGCAGAACTTTCTTGCGTCGTTTGCGCTTGGTTCGTTGCGGCTTGGTTTTTTCTTCTATGGTCTCAAGCATGCCAGCCTCTTGGTCCTTGGTGGAAAAGCTAGTTGCGAATTAGCCGTTTTGGCGCTAGCCACGGTTCCAGCTGTGAAAATCGTGGCTAGCGCCAAAACGGCTAATAAAAATTAACGCGGTCTAACTTAGCTAACCGCTTTCAAATATACACGCGACGGTTGTAAATATACCACTCAAATACCAGTACAGCCAAGGCCCCCAGTAAGAGCAGCTTCCAAAGCTCACGGCGTACCGGAGAACTAGGAGATTGGGCCGCCACGTCGACGTAACCGATAGAAAGCGAATCGACCGCCTGAACACCATCTTCGCCCGCCTGTTTTGTGCGAAGAGAGATGTCGCTTTCCTCGCGATCAAACAGATTTACGGCAAACCGTTTTTCAACTTGGCCCCCGATATGAATCTGGTAGACGCCTAGCTGCCCGGTCTCGTGAAATGCAAGCCGGCCCCTCCGCTGGAGCTCCACCTTCCGGCGCACCCCATCCGGCAGCTCGATCGACAAAGTCTCGGCCTCATGGTTGAGTCGCATTTCGATAGGCCGATCGGGCTTGTGATGCGAGGGCGACGAACCGCCACTGCTAGAAAAGTAGTCGAGCACATTGAGCCAAAAGCTAGGAAAACTGTGTTTGCGAGGCCAATCGGTATTGAACGTGCGGCTCCCATCTTCTTCGCGACCGACAATCTCGAAACCTAGGACGGCATCCTCATATCGATCGCGCGGCGCGATCGCAAAGATCGGCCCCTTCGTCGAGTCAATCAAAACGCCTCCGCCGAGCGGTGGCTTGGTCAGCAGCGTATCGACAATCTGTACGTTGCCCATCTCGATAAGGTTCATCAGCGGATGGCCCCGCTGCCAGTCGATAATTTGAGGACCAAATACCGGCTCAACCGTCGACTGCTTGGCCCACGCTTTCATCGGAGGCCGCCGACCGACAAACAGGGTGTTGGCCAGCGGCATCGTCTTCGGCTGGCACTGATCGAAAATAATCAAATCGTAAGCATCCGACCGCGATTGCGCAAGATATTCCGGTTTTCCCAAATCCTCGGGAGCCATTTTTATGACCTTGGCCAATCGATCGGCCCGTTCGGTCGAGAGGGCCAATTCGAGAGCCGTGTTGCCGGGGGTCACGAGCAGAACACGCGCGTCGCGACGATTTTCCAGCACGGCATACGCCCGATTGTCGAGCCGCAGATGGTCTTTGAACTCTGGGGGGAAATCGAGCTCGGCACGCAGATCGCCTGTCGCTCCTTCGATCAAGCCGAAAGTTGCGCCCGCCACCTCGCCGGCAGGCACCTTCAATTCGATCGCGTCGACGAGACGGTCGTTAAGAAAAAGCTGTACGATTGCCTGTTGCGGTTGTTTGCTGAAATTTGCCACTTGGACAAATGCCTGCTGACGCTCGCGGTGCTCCTCTCCGCGCCGCGTATTAAAAGCAGTAATCGCTAGGTTCTGCGACTCAAAGCTTCCGATCGGCAAGTAAAGCGGTTGCAGATTTCCCAACGAAAAACCTTCGACGCCGCGAAATCGGCCGTCGCTGAAAATGTAGAGCTCGACCTGCTGCTGCTCGGTCACCTCAAATTCCCCCTCGGCGTCGTCAATGGTCACGCGCCCCGGGTTGGCAAAGCCGTCGGCCAACTCGAGCGCGCCGGTCAAGTCAGTACGACTCGCAGTAGGCTCGATGCGCTCGAGCGCTTCGCGCAACAGGCGCCGGTTGTTGGTAAATTCCTGCACCACGACGGGCTGCTCGGCAAAGGCGATGATCATTGCCGACATCCCCGAATCGAGTTGGTCGACCAGCGCTGCAACTCGCTGCTTCGCCTCTTCCAATCGCGATTGGCCGCTCGCGGTATCGGTAGCCGACATACTGGCCGACTTGTCGATCAGAAACATAAACTGCTGCCCGTCGAGCGATTGCCCTTGCCAACCGGGACGCAG
>JAADIN010000117.1 GCA_013151315.1 Planctomycetota bacterium
CGAGTCGCTCGACCGAGTGCGAATCGTCCTCGCATCGAGATGCCACATCGCCCCCTCGTCGGTTTCGAGCAGCATCGTGCCGTAATCGTCTTCGGTGACCACCTTGCCGCTGAGCCGCCGCTGCTGCCCTTCGAGGTTGACTAGCACATGCTCGAGAGCCTGGGCTTTTTGTGCCTGCCCAAGCCCCGCAAGCAGCAAAATCCAACAAATGTAAAAATGAGGCGTTGCCATGCGTTCCATTGTAACTGAAAGGAAAAAGCTGTCAGCGGCCTGCCAGCAGCCAGAAATCACCTATTCGATGCGGGTTTTTTCGCTGCGAGCCGAAAGTCGCTCGCCGCAGCTTTTTGATTTGCAGGCCGCAAGAAGGTCGGGTACATTAGGGGACGGCCTGCCGTAGCGACTTTCTCTCATCCTCCATCGTCCCTCCTGCCGGAAGCCCACCCATGGCGATCGACTTCACCTGCTCTTCTTGCCAGAAGAGCTATCAAGTGAAAGACGAGTTAGCCGGCAAGACGGCCAAGTGTACGGCATGTCGTGCGAAGATGCACATTCCTGAACTCGTCTCCGCCGCATCGGAATCGGGCCTCAATCTGGGCGACACAAATCTAGGCGACATGGACCTCGGGGACATGAACCTTCGCGATCTGATCGACGACGAGCTACCCACTGCGGCGTCGGCCACTCTGACTCCCGCCGTAACGACGACGTGCAAAAAATGTGGAGCCCTCCTCTCGCTCGACGCCGTGCTCTGCGTGGCATGCGGATTCGACAAACGCCTCGGCGAGGTCCTCGAAACCGAGAGCGAACGAGAGATCGAAAAAGGCGAGGCCCGCGGCACTGCCGATTTCCTGAAACGGGGCGGAGCGATCAGCTTCTTGGGTGCCATGCTCGGCGCCAGCGCTTGGCTCGGACTGGCGATCGTCGCAGGCATCGGAGTGCAAGTTGGTTACCCGGCAATCTTGGTTGGCGTCTTGGCGGGCCTAGGAATGGGCCGTGGCTACGGAAAGGCTCCTTCTTTTGTCGCCGGACTGATTGCTTCGGTGATGGCACTGGCAGGCATTTTTGCCGCGAAGGGCCTCCTCTTCGACCACTTCCGCGCGACTGCGGTGGTAATCGTAGGCGAGCAGGTCGAAGCCTCGGAGGAAATCGTGGCAACCGTCTCGTTCGACTCGATGCTTGAGATGTTTGGCATGTTTGATGTCCTCTTCATCCTAGCTGCCATGGCAGCCGCCTACGCGCTCGCCCGGGGCGATCATGCCCAGGAGCTCGACACCGCTTGAGGTGGTCCGCGGCATGGGCGAGTACGATTTTACAAATAATCTGACGACGTTATCACGCTTCCGAACCCCTACGGAAGCAGCTCTGGCAAAAAATCAGCTAGAAGTAGAAGGCATCGAGGCGCATCTCGAAGGCACCCATACCGCAACGTCCCTCGGCCACCTGGGCCCCGATCTGGTCGGTGCAAGTCTCCTGGTGCGGCAGGGCGACTTGCGACGAGCCCGCGAGATATTGGCCCATCTGCTACCGACCGAGGGTGAAGAGGACACCGACGACGAAGATTGGTCGGGCGAAGATTGGGCCGATGACGACTACTACGACGAAGACGACGACGATTATGAACCCTACAGTGAAGAGCCCGTCGAGACACCGCCACTAACCCGAGCGTGGCGAGCCTCGGTGATCGGCACCTTCTTTCTGCCAACGACTATTTATTCGATTTGGTTGATTGTCCAGCACCAACTATGGCGTCCGCAGCCTGGCGAAACGAGTGTCAACTGGCGTTTCCCTGCCGCCATGCTACTGAATCTCGTCGGCGTCGTTTTCTTCTGTTTTTTGTGGGTGTTTGTTCGGTAGTTGGTGACCTGCGATAGCCCAAGATTAACGGACTCCGTTCGGGGCGATTTTTACGCCGCTATTGCCGGGGCGTTTTCGGCTTCAAATTGGTCAGGGGACTTGTGCCGAAGGCTTGGTAAATTTCCATGCCGTTTTCTACGAATACGATGGCGAGAAAGTGATTGCCTATTCTGTGTTCCACACAGCGCGCGACCCTCAGAAGTGGCGGCAAGCTTCGAGGCTCACGTCACGCCCTCGGCCACCGCGTAGGCAGTCGCATGGCTACGGCAATGCGAAATGCTAATGTGCATGGTTTGGATGCCGGACTGCTCGAAGACCTCGCGTGCGCCACCGCAGAGGGCGATGATCGGGGCGCCGCCCGGCTTGTTGCGTACTTCGATATCTCGCCAGCTAATGCCGCGTCGCCAGCCGGTGCCTAGGGCTTTGAGGACCGCTTCTTTGGCGGCCCAACGTCCGGCGTAGTGCTGGGTGGCTGCTTTTTTGGTTGAGCAATAATTGATTTCATGCTCGGTATAGACACGGCTAATAAACGTCTCGCCGTGGCGTTCGATCATCTGGGCAATTCGTAGACACTCGATAATGTCGGTGCCGATGCCTAGGATTTGGTAAGACATGGGAATTGAAAATTGAAAAATGCAAATTGAAAAATGGTTTGAAATTGCAATTTGAATTTTCAATTTGCAATTTTCAATACCCCTTGAGGCCACAAGCTTCCTGGGCTCGGCAAAGCACTTCCCCCGCTTTTTTTCTTGCCTGGGCGGCTCCAGCAGCTAGTATATCGCGCACGTCATCAGGTCGGGAGGCCCAATCGTTGCGGCGGGCTCGGCTCTCGGCAAAAAACATTTCGGCCGCTTCTGCCAACGCTTTTTTGACGTCGCCGTAACCAAAGCCGCCTTTTCGATAGGTGGTTGCCATCTCGTCTTGCTGTGCGTCGGTCGCGACCAGCGAAAAGAGCTGGTAGAGCACGTCGGTTTCTGGGGCTTTGGAATCTTCCATCGGACGCGAATCGGTAGCGATACGCATAATCTGTTTGCGCTCGGCTTTGGGGTCGGCGAAGACGGCGAGCGTGTTGTTGTAACTTTTCGACATTTTTTCGCCATCGGTGCCCGGCACGCGGGCCGAGCTGTCGAGCACTTTGGATTTGGGGAGTACAAAGGTTTCGCCAAA